>CALXDE010000194.1 GCA_944386965.1 uncultured Oscillospiraceae bacterium | reverse complement strand
TGAAGGGGGCGGCCATCTGGGACGAGGTGAAGGACCGGCTGAAAAAGAGCGCCCTGGGCCTCTCCGGCGGGCAGCAGCAGCGGCTGTGCATCGCCCGGGCCCTGGCCGTGCAGCCGGACATCCTCCTGATGGACGAGGCCACCAGCGCCCTGGACCCCATCTCCACCTCCAAGATCGAGGACCTTGCGGTGGAGCTGAAAAAAGACTATACTATCATTATGGTCACCCACAACATGCAGCAGGCCGCCCGGATCTCCGACAACACCGCCTTTTTCCTGCTGGGCGAGCTGGTGGAGTACGGCAGGACCGAGCAGATTTTCTCCATGCCCCGGGACAAGCGGACCGAGGACTACATTACAGGGAGGTTCGGCTGATGCGAAGCCATTTCGACACGCAACTCAACACGCTCCACGTGGAGCTGATCAAGATGGGCGCCCTGTGCGAGGAGTCCATTGCCGCGGCCATGAAGGCCGTGCTGGACGAGGACGCCGCCATGGCCGCCCGGGCCGCCCTCACCGAGCGGGAGATCGACCGCAAGGAGCGGGACATCGAGGCGCTGTGCATGAAGCTGCTGCTCCAGCAGCAGCCCGTAGCCCGGGATCTCCGGTCCATCTCCTCGGCCCTGCGGATGATCTCCGACATGGAGCGCATCGGCGACCAGGCCGCGGACATCGCCGAGATCAGCGACTTTCTCACCGACTGCCCCCTCACCAACCGGGTCCACCTCAAGGAGATGGCCGTGGAGGCCGTGCAGATGGTCACCGACAGCGTGGACGCCTTTGTGAAGAACGACCTGGACCTGGCCCGCTCGGTCATGAAGCACGACGACACCGTGGACGGCTTCTTCCGGCAGATCAAGGACGAGCTCATCGCCCTGATCGTGGAGGACAGCCACAACGGCGAGTTCTGCATTGATCTGATGATGATTGCCAAGTATCTGGAGCGCATCGGCGACCACGCCGTGAACATTGCCGAGTGGGTGGAGTACTCCATCACCGGCGCGCGGAAACAGGACGAGGAGGACGACCCGGCATGATCTATCTGGTGGAAGACGACAACAGCATCCGGGAGCTGGTCCTCTACACCTTGAATAGTTCCGGACTGGAGGCAGAGGGCTTTGACCGCCCCTCTGCCTTTTGGCCGGCTCTGGAGCGGCAGAGGCCGGAGCTGGTGATCCTGGACATCATGCTGCCCGAGGAGGACGGCCTGGCCATCCTCCGGCGGCTGCGGGAGACGGACCAGGACCTGCCGGTGATGATGCTCACCGCCAAAAGCACCGAATACGACAAGGTGGTGGGCCTGGACGCCGGGGCCGACGACTATCTGGCCAAGCCCTTCGGCATGATGGAGCTCATGGCCCGGGTCAAGGCCCTGCTGCGCCGCTCCGCCCGCCGGGAGGAGCGGACCGGCCAGTACACCCTGGGCAGGCTGGCGCTGAACACCGCCCAGCACACCGTCAAGGTGGACGGGGAAGCCGTGACGCTGACGCTCAAGGAGTTCGAGCTGCTGCAGCTGCTGCTGGAGCACAAGGGCATGGTCTTCAGCCGGGACCAGCTCCTGAACCGGGTGTGGGGCTACGCCTTTGACGGGGAGAACCGCACCGTGGACGTTCATATCCGCACCCTGCGGCAGAAGCTGGGTCCCTGCGGGGACTACATCGAGACGGTCCGGGGCGTGGGCTACAAGATCGGAGGGGACATCACATGACCAAGCGCATTTTCCGCGCCATCTTTCTGGTGGCGCTGGCGGTTTTCGTCGCCGGCACGGCCCTGACCATGGGGGCGGTGTACCGCTACTACTCCGGCGTATACGAGGCGCAGATCCAGGAGGAGGCCTCCTACCTGTCCTCGGCGGTGGAGAAGATGGGCCTCTCGTATCTGGAGGGGCTGGACCGGGGCTCCCACCGCATCACCTGGATCGCCGGGGACGGCACCGTCCTCTTTGACAACGCCGCCGACGAGGCGGCCATGGAGAACCACGGCGACCGGGAGGAGATCCAGGAGGCCCTCTCCGGCGGCGTGGGCGAGAGCGAGCGCTACAGCAGCACCCTGTCCGAGCGCTCCTACTACTACGCCCTGGCCCTCTCCGACGGGTCGGTGCTCCGGGTGTCCGGGGAGCAGTACACCGTGCTCTCCCTGGTGGTGAGCATCTGGTACTACATCCTGCTGGTGCTGCTGGCGGCCCTGGCGCTGAGCCTGTTTCTGGCCTCCCGCATCTCCCGGGCCATCATCCGGCCCCTCAACGAGATCGACCTGGAGCACCCGGAGGACGGGGAGCCCTATGAGGAGCTCTCCCCCCTGCTGGGCCGCATCGCCGCCCAGAACCGGCAGATCCGCGCCCAGATCGAGGAGATGCGGACCAAGCAGCAGGAGTTCGCCACCATCACCGAGAACATGAACGAGGGTCTCCTGGTCATCGACCAGGAGACGGAGGTCCTCAGCTACAACAACGCCGCCCTGCGTCTGCTGGGCGCGGCCCGGGTGGAGGGCAGCGTCTTCTCCCTCAACCGCAGCGAGCAGTTCCGCCAGGCCGTGGACACCTCCCTCCAGGGCAGCCACAGCCAGGCCCTGATGGAGCTGTCCGAGCGGACCTATCAGCTCATCGCCAATCCCGTCCACGAGCGGGACCGGGTGGTGGGCGCGGTGCTGCTGCTGCTGGACGTGACGGAGCGGGAGGAGCGGGAGAAGCTGCGCCGGGAGTTCACCGCCAACGTCTCCCACGAGCTCAAGACCCCCCTGACCTCCATCTCCGGCTTCGCCGAGCTCATCAAAAACGGCATGGTCAAGGCCGAGGACATCCCCCACTTTGCCGGCAACATCTACAGCGAGGCCCAGCGCCTGATCACCCTGGTGGGGGACATCATCCGCCTGAGCCAGCTGGACGAGGGCACCACGGGCCTGGAGAAGGAGAGCGTGGACCTGGCGGAGGTGGCCCAGGCCGCGGCGGAGCGGCTCGCCGACGCCGCGGGGCAGCGGGACATCGCCGTTGACCTGCGCCTGGAGAGCGCCGTTATCCAGGGCAACCCCCAGATCCTGGACGAGATGGTCTACAACCTGTGCGACAACGCCATCAAATACAACAAGGACCACGGCCGCATCACCCTCACCGTGTCGGCGGGCGGGGGGCACCCTGTCCTGTCGGTTTCCGACACCGGCATCGGCATCCCCTATGCCGACCAGCGCCGGGTCTTCGAGCGGTTCTACCGGGTGGACAAGAGCCACTCCAAGGAGATCGGCGGCACGGGGCTGGGCCTGTCCATCGTCAAACACGGGGCAGCCTACCACAACGCCCAGGTGGAGCTGGAGAGCGTGCCCGGCCAGGGCACCACGGTGCGGGTCCTCTTCTGAGCCCGCGCCTGTCTGACAAAAGCGAACATCCCCGGAGGGAGAACCCTCCGGGGATGTTTTTTCTCTTCCGCCCTCATCAGGGCAGCACGACGCGGAAGTCCCCCCGGGCCGCCGCCTGTTCCCGGCGGACCTTCTCCGCGCCGTTGGCCTCCCAGAGACCGGTGATGACGGTGTTGGAGAGGAGGAACCCCCTGGGCGTCAGGCGCCAGCCCCGGCCCGTCCGCTCCGCGCAGCCCAGGGCCTCATACTTCTGGAGGACCCGGTCCAGCGGGGCGAAGCGCTGGCGGAAGGTGTGCTCAAAGGCGTATTTCGAGATGCCCTCCACGGTGCGCAGGGAGAGCATGATATACTCCGTGTCCCGCTCCCGCAGGGGGATGGCCTCGGACTGGCTGACATGGAGGGTCCCCCGCTCCACGCCGGTGAGATAGCCCGCCAGGTCCCGGCCGTAGGCGTAGCGCACCTCCCCGAAGTCCGAGTGGGCCCCGGGACCGAAGCCCGCGTACTCCGCCATGCGCCAATACTTCAGGTTGTGGCGGGAGGCCATGCCCTCCCGGGCGAAGTTGGATATCTCATACTGGCCATAGCCCGCCCGGGAGAGGCGCTCCACCATCCACAGGTACATGTCCGCCTGCGTGTCGTCGTCCGGCAGGTCCGCGCTCTCCCGCCGCTCCCACAGGGGCGTGCCCTCCTCCACCTTCAGCCCGTAGCAGCTCAGGTGCTCGGGCGAGAGGGAGAGGGCCTGCTCCACCGTGTCCTGCCAGCCCTCCATGGTCTGGCCGGGCAGGCCGTAAATCAGGTCCAGGGACAGATTTTTGAACCCGGCCTTCCGGGCGGCAGCCGCGGCGCTTTTCACCTGCTCCCAGGTGTGGACGCGGCCGATGGCGCGGAGGATGGCGTCGTCGGCGCACTGGGCCCCCAGGGACAGGCGGCTGAAGCCCCCCCGGCGGAGCTTTCGCAGCTCCCGCCAGTCCTGGGCGCTCTCGGGGTTGGCCTCCAGGGTGATCTCCGCGTCCTTTGCCACGTCGTACTTGCGGGCAATGGTATCCAGAATGTCCAGCAGCAGCCGGTGTCCCAGGAGGGTGGGGGTGCCGCCGCCGAAGTAGACGGTGTCCACCTGGTGGCCGGCGGCGGAGGGGGCCGTCTCCGCCAGGTGCTTTGTCAGGGCGGCGGCATAGCGCTTGAACTGGTCCTCGCCCCGGGGCAGGGAGTAGAAGTCGCAGTAGGCGCACTTGCTGCGGCAGAAGGGGATGTGGATATAGAGCCCCAGGGGGCGCTTCTTCTCTTTCATACGGGATTCCCTCTACAAAACGTATTTTCTTATGAAAATATTCCTGTTCACAATCACTTGTTCCGGTGGATTTCTTCTATTGTACCCCATTTTTGCCCGTTGGCAAGGGATATTCTCCGCCCGGACGCAGATACTAGGGCCAAAGGGAGCGTGAGGGCATGAAGATGACCAAAGAGGAGTACCAGCGGTACGTGGCCCAAAAGGCCCAGAAGTCCCCCATTGTGAAGGACACCGCCTGCGCCTTTCTCATCGGCGGAGGGATCTGCGTCATCGGCCAGGCGATTTTGAATCTGGCCAAGGGGCAAGGCCTGGACCAGACGGCGGCGGGGACGGTGACCACCATCTGCCTGGTGGGGCTCTCGGCGCTGCTGACGGGGCTGAACCTCTACAACAAGCTGGCTCGGTTCGGCGGGGCGGGGACCCTGGTGCCGGTGACGGGATTCGCCAACGCGGTGGTGTCCCCGGCCATCGACTTCAAGGCCGAGGGCTTTGTCACCGGCATGGCGGCCAAGATGTTCCTGGTGGCGGGGCCCGTGCTGGTGTTCGGCACCGTGGCCGCCGCGATTTACGGCGTGATCCTGCTGGTATTCTGAGCGGTCGGGAAATGGGAGGGGCTATCCCTCCCATTTCCCGCACTTTTTCTCCCGGATCGGTGTTTACATAATGATGTGGAAAACCATGTGGAAAGTGTGTAAAACCCTCTGCCGCCGCCCTTTGGCCGGTTGCGGGGGGATTATTGTCCACCGACTCCCGTCAACTTTTCCGAAAGTTGTCTCTCTTTTTGTCAATGACTGGCCCGGGTCTGCCCCCGGAGAGGGGGCTCGCCCGCCTCCGGGCCGGCGGCAAAGCCCCTCTCCGGGCCGGGTCTTGCCATTTTGCCGGGAATTTGTTACACTATAGCTGATTACGCAATCCCAAGCAGGAGGTTTCCATGGCAAACAGAAAGACCTACGGCAACGACGCCATCTCCGCCCTGAAGGGGGCCGACCGGGTCCGCAAGCGCCCCGGCGTCATCTTCGGCAGCGACGGGCTGGACGGGTGCGAGCACGCCGTATTCGAGATTTTATCCAACTCCATCGACGAGGCCCGGGAGGGCTACGGCCACAAGATCACCGTAACCCGGTATCTGGACCACAGCGTGGAGGTGGAGGACCAGGGCCGGGGCTGTCCGGTGGACTGGAATGAGAAGGAGCAGCGCTTCAACTGGGAGCTGGTGTACTGCGAGCTCTACGCCGGGGGCAAGTACGACAACAACCAGGGGGACAACTACGAGTTCTCCCTGGGGCTCAACGGTCTGGGCGCCTGCGCCACCCAGTACGCCTCGTCCTACATGGACGTGACGGTCTGGCGGGACGGGTACGAGTACACCCTCCACTTCCGCAAGGGGGAGGTGGTGGGGAAACAGGGGGCGGAGCTCCAGAAGACCCCCCTGACCAAAAAGCGCACCGGCACAAAGACCCGGTGGCTGCCGGACCTGGACGTGTTCACGGACATCGACATCCCCGCGGAATCTTTCACCGGCGTCATGCAGCGCCAGGCGGTGGTGAACGCCGGCGTCACCTTCCTCTTCCGCAACGAGGTCGCCCCGGGAAAGTTCGAGTCCACGGAGTTCCTCTATGAAAACGGCATCCAGGACTATGTCACGGAGCTGGCCGGGGAGGACTCCCTCACCGCCCCCGTGTTCTGGGAGGCCGAGCGCCGGGGCCGGGACCGCTCCGACAAGGAGGACTACCGGGTGAAGCTCTCGGTGGCCTGCTGCTTTTCCAACCGGGTGGCGGTCATCGAGCACTACCACAACTCCTCCTGGCTGGAGCACGGGGGCAGCCCGGAGAAGGCCACCCGCTCCGCCTTTGTCTCCGCCATCGACGGCTACCTCCGGCAGCAGAACAAGTACCAGAAGAACGAGAGCAAAATCACCTGGGCGGACGTGGAGGACTGTCTGGTGCTGGTGAGCAGCAACTTCTCCACCCAGACCAGCTATGAGAACCAGACCAAGAAGGCCATCACCAACAAGTTCGTCCAGGATGCCATGGCCGACTTCCTCAAGGAGCGGCTGAACATCTACTTCATCGAAACCCCTGCCGACGCCGAGAAGATCGGTCAGCAGGTGCTGCTGAACAAGCGCTCCCGGGAGCGGGCGGAGCAGGCCCGGCTCAACATCAAAAAGAGCCTGTCCGGGTCCATCGACATCGCCAACCGGGTCCAGAAGTTCGTGGACTGCCGCACCAGGGACGTCTCCCGCCGGGAGATCTATATCGTGGAGGGCGACAGCGCCCTGGGCAGCGTGAAGCTCAGCCGGGACGCGGAGTTCCAGGGCATCATGCCCGTGCGGGGGAAGATCCTCAACTGCCTGAAGGCGGACTACGCCAAGATTGTCAAGAGCGAGATCATCACGGACCTGATGAAGGTCCTGGGCTGCGGGGTGGAGGTCCAGAACAAGCACGCCAAGGACCTGAGCACCTTTGACCTCCATAACCTCCGCTGGAGCAAGGTGGTCATCTGCACCGACGCGGATGTGGACGGCTTCCAGATCCGCACCCTGATCCTCACCATGCTCTACCGCCTGTGCCCCACCCTGATCCAGGAGGGGTATGTGTATATCGCCGAGTCCCCCCTCTTTGAGATCAACAGCGGGGACAAGACCTGGTTTGCCTACTCCGAGCGGGAGAAGGCGGAGATCCTCAAGGGGCTGGAGGGCAAAAAGGTGAAGATCGACCGGTCCAAGGGCCTGGGCGAGAACGACCCGGACATGATGTGGCTGACCACCATGAACCCGGAGACGCGCCGCCTCATCAAGGTCATGCCCGAGGACGCGGCGCGCACGGCTGAGATGTTCGACCTGCTCCTGGGGGACAACCTCCAGGGCCGCAAGGACCACATCGCCAGCGAGGGGTACAAGTTTTTGGACCTGGCGGACATCTCCTGAAAAGGAGGGCTCCGCATTCCATTTTCTTTTCAGAATTTCGGCAAATCTGCCGGGGAAAACAGAGTGCTGCGCACTCTGGGAGACGGCTCCACCCCCCTTTTCTTTTCGCCGCGCCGAAAAGAAAAGGGGGGTGGACGGTGGAAAAGAAAAGGGCGCTTTTTCCTGACGAACAGGGGCAGACTTGACCATTCAACCGGGTTTTCTGCGGCTTTGCGGCGTCTTTGTTACCCCGATGTCCTCTTTCCGCGCCTTCCGCTTCGCTGCGTCGGCACAAGCTCCATATCCCTCGCTTCCGCCTGGCGGCAAAAGCTCGCTCATTTCGCTGTGCCTCCTTTCCCCACAAAATCTTTGATTTTGCGGGGGCCCCATAAATCCTGGGCGGGTGTTGGGAGCCGGTTCCCCACCGCACCCGGCGACACCGCCGCAAAGCGGCGC
>CALXDE010000193.1 GCA_944386965.1 uncultured Oscillospiraceae bacterium | reverse complement strand
ACCATCCAGCTGGACTTCCAGATGCCCGAGCGGTTTGAGCTGGAGTATGTGGGGGAGGACGGGCAGAAGCACCGCCCCGTCATGATCCACCGGGCCCTGCTGGGCTCCATCGAGCGGTTCATCGGCGTCATCACCGAGCACTTCGCCGGCGCCTTCCCCGCCTGGCTCAGCCCCGTGCAGGTGAAGGTCCTGCCCGTCACCGACCGGGCGGCGGACTACGCCGCTGCGGTCTCCGCCAAGCTGGGCGGCATGGGATTCCGTGTGGAAGTGGACAGCCGCAGCGAGAAGATCGGCAAGAAGATCCGGGAGGCCACCCTGGAGAAAATCCCCTACATGCTGGTGGTGGGGGACCGGGATATGGAAAACAGCACCGTCACCCCCCGGCACCGCACCGGCGAGGACCTGGGCGCCATGTCCCTGGACGCCTTCGCCGCCCTCCTCCAGCAGGAGGTGGACACCAAGGCCATCCGGTAAGCGGGGCGAAGGCCCCGGCCTACGCAAAACAGGCAGCCGTTCCCCAACAAGGGGAGCGGCTGCTTTTGTATAGAATGTCTAAAAATTGTCAAGCTTTTTTGCCAGTTCCGACAAGGAACCGGCGGCCGGCGGCCGGCAGTGGCAGGCATCCTGCAAAAAATGCAAGAAGAAGAAGGAACGCTTGCATTTTCGGCCGAGGCCCGGGGACAGGCGGCGCCGCCGCCGTTTTCCGGCGGCGGGTGCGGAAAGGCGGGAAAATCGGCGGCGTTTGCGGCGGGAAGGCGGGGTGCCGGTTGGAAAAGCGGGCGGTCCCGGCGGCGGGTATGGGGAAAGGATCCTTCAGAAAAGAGGCAAATTTGGAAAAGCATCTTGCAAAATGTCCGCGAATCGTGTATGATAAGAACAACGTGCCATTTGGAAGGCAGACAGTACTGATGAAGGAGACATGAAAGATGAAGAGAGTTTTCGCGCTTGTGCTGGCGGCGGCGCTGGCCCTGGCCCTGGTGGCCTGCGGCGGCAGCGGGCTGAACTTTACCACCGGCGGTGCCGAGGGTACTTATTACGGCTTTGGCAGCGTTCTGGCCACAAAGGTGGGCAGCGAGACCGACACCAAGGTCACTGCCATCACCTCCGGCGGCTCCAAGGCCAACATCGAGACCATGGAGGCCGGGGACGCGGAGCTGGGCTTTGTCCAGTCCGACGTGATGGCCTACGCCTATGAGGGGACCAACCTCTTTGCCGACAGCGGCAAGGTGGAGGACTTCTCCACCGTGGCCGCCCTGTACATGGAGCAGGTTCAGATCGTGACGCTGGACCCCGCCATCCAGAGCGTGGCGGACCTGGCGGGTAAGACCGTGTCCATAGGCGACGCCGGCTCCGGCGTGTACTTCAACGCCATCGACATCCTGGGCTGCTACGGCCTCACCGAGGAGGACATCAACGCGGTGTACGAGGACTTCGGCACCAGCGCCGAGAGCCTGCAGGACGGGAAGATCGACGCGGCCTTTGTGGTGGCCGGCGCCCCCACCAACGCCATCTCCACCCTGGCGGCCACCCGGGACGTGTACCTGGTGAGCCTGGACGACGAGCACATTGAGAACCTGGTTGCAACCTCCCCCTACTACAGCAAGAACGTGATCGCCGCCGACGTCTACGGCACCGACGGCGACTGCACCACCGTGGCGGTGGGCGCCGTGGTCATCTCCCGGGACGACGTCAGTGAGGACGACGTGTACAACTTCGTCTCCGCCATCTTCGAGAACCTGGACGACGTCACCGCTTCCCACGCCAAGGGCGCGGAGCTGAACCTGGACTTCGCCACCTCTGTGACCACGGTGCCCTACCACCCCGGCGCGGCCAAGTACTTCGCCGAGAAGGGCTATGACGTGCCGGTGAAGTAAAAAAATACAACCTGCCAGCGGCTACGGCGGAGAATCCTCCGCCGTAGTCCCATGCTGCGGGGCGTTAAGATGCCGACAAGGCGCCGCCGGGCGGTGTTCCCGGCGGGAGGGGCCCCGGGCGCTGGCGGGAAAAGATTTCGGAAAGGGAGGAGAAAATGAGCTTTTTCAAGAAGAAAGAGGCAGAAAAGCCGGCGGAGACAGCTGCCGCCGCGGAGGAGATCGACCTGTCGGTGGGCACGGCCGCCGACGTGGAAGAGATGATGAAGAAGTACGACCGGGAGTCCAACGTCCGGATCTGGGAGGGCGTGCCCAAGCAGGTGGTCCGGTTCATCATGGCGGCCTTCTCCATCTACAGCATCGTCATCACATTGACCTATAAGGGCATGCAGGAGGTGACCCTCACCGCCTTCCTGGGCCTCATCATCATCATCGGCTACCTCAGCTACCCCCGGAAGAAGGGGAGCGTCCGGGTCAACTACATCCCCTGGTACGACATCGTCATCATGGTGGCCGGGGCCGGCTCCCTGTTCTACTACACCTTCAACGCCGAGGCTATCGTGAAACAGGCCAGCCGCGTCACGGAAAACCCGCTGATGGTGGTGCTGGCGGTAATCGCCATTTTGTCCTTGATGGAGCTGTGCCGCCGGTGTGTGGGCCTCCCCATCCTGGTGGTGGTGGGCGCCATTTTGATCTACACCTTCGCGAACGTCCGGTTCGGCAAGGTGATCTACGACCTGTTCTACGCCAAGACCGGCATCATGAACACCCCCATCCGGGTCTGCGCCCAGTACATCGTGGTGTTCATCATCTTCGGGGCCTTCCTGGAGCGGACGGGCATCGCCTCGTTCTTCATCAACTTCGCCAACTGCGCCGTGGGCCGGTTCTCCGGCGGCCCGGCCAAGGTGGCCGTCATCGCCAGCGCCCTGGAGGGCATGGCCTCCGGCTCCTCCGTGGCCAACACGGTGGGCTCCGGCTCCATCACCATCCCCATGATGAAACGGA
>CALXDE010000192.1 GCA_944386965.1 uncultured Oscillospiraceae bacterium | reverse complement strand
TCATCACCCCTGTGGACGGCTACGCCGAGGGCCAGCTGGAGGATGTGCTCCGCACCGCCTTCTTTGACTTCTCCGTAAACAGCGCCTACACCTGCCAGGAGCTGGATTCTTACACCGCCGCCGACGGTTCTCAGCTGCTGGTGGCGGAGATCACGGTCCAGAATACCTCCGACTACGACATGCCCATGTTCGACAGCGACTTCCAGGCCCAGTGGGGCGGCACCGGGGACGATGATTTCAGCGTCCCCATCTCCCGGCCCTTCACCGACAACCAGGCTCCCGCCTCCTATTCCATCCCGGTGGACGAGGCGGTCACCTACACCCATGTCTACGAGGTTCCCGCCGACGCCACGGAGTTCTCCATCTCCTTCCAGGAGTATTTTGAGGACGAAACCATGGGCGACGTGTTCTTTGTGTATTTCACGCTGTAACGGCGGTTTTACTCCGAGGGCCGGGGAGACTTCCCCGGCCCTTATCCCATACAAGGAGGGGCAAGCATGTACGAGTATACCTATGAGACGCTGTACGTAGGCGGCGGGTTCTGGATGAACAACGCCGACTGCCAGCACCGGCAAATCATCACCGACTACGCCGCCCAGGGTTGGCGGTATGTGGGGTACATTCCCACCAGATTTTCCGGCGAGGGAGGCAGCAAGGAGATCGACCTCATCTTTGAGCGGGAAGCGGAGGGGCAGCCATGACCCTCTTTGACACCCACGCCCACTACAATGACGAGGCCTTTGACGCCGACCGGGAGACTCTCCTGGCCGCCCTGCCGGAAAACGGGGTGGGGCTGGTGGTGAACCCCGGGTGTGACCTCCCCTCCTCCCGCACCGCCGTCGCCCTGGCGGAGCGGTATCCCCATGTGTATGCCGCCGTGGGGGTCCATCCGGAGAACTGCGGCGACTGGGAGGACGGCTTTCTTATGGAGCTGCGGCAGCTGGCCGCCCATGACAAGGTGCGGGCCATCGGGGAGATCGGCCTGGACTACTACTGGGAGGAGAACCCGCCCCGCGCCCTCCAGCGGCACGTGTTCCGCGCCCAGATGGCCCTGGCGGCGGAGCTGGACCTGCCCGTCATCGTCCACGACCGGGAGGCCCACGGCGACTGCATGGAGATTGTCCGGGACTTCCCCCGTGTCCGGGGGGTGTTCCACTGCTACTCCGGCAGCGCGGAAATGGCCCGGGAGCTGGTGAAGCTGGGGTGGATGATCTCCTTCACCGGGGTGCTGACCTACAAAAACGCCCGAAAAGCGGTGGAAGCGGCCCGGGAGATCCCCATGGAGCGCCTGATGATCGAGACGGACAGCCCCTATATGGCCCCGGTGCCCTGCCGGGGAAAGCGCAACGACTCCACCCTGGTGCGGTACGTCTGCGAAAAACTCTCGGAGATCAAAGGCATCTCCCCGGAGGACTGCGCCCGGATCACCCTGGAAAACGGGAAGCGGTTTTTCCGTATCCCATAGCAATGAAGAGACGGGCAGACAGGCGAGCGCCTGTCTGCCCTGTTTCTGTCTGCGGCCGGAGTGGCCGTGGACCTGGGAAATGTCGGAAAAAATGGAGGTATCGGACCTTTTCCCGACAGGAATCTCATATTTCCCCCGGTAGAATGGTGGCAAACGCCGTACACAGGGGGGACAAGCCGCCATGCCGCTTCGCTTACGCTCACTCGCAAAAAAACTGCCCGCGCCCGTCGCCCGTCTGGGACCTTTCCTGGCGGGAGGATTCCTCTCCACGCTGTTCCCCCTGGAGGGACGCGCGCCTCTGGCCGTGGCCTTCCTGGCTGCCTGCCATGGCCGGGACCACCTGCTCTGCGCGCTCACCGGCAGCGTGGGCGCGGCGGTGGTGTCCATGGACTTTTCCGGGGGCCTGCGCCACTGCGCGGTGCTGGTGCTGGTCTATGCCGTATTCGCCGCCTTTCGGGACACCCGGTATCTCCAGCATCCGCGCTTCCGCCCCCTGACGGCGGCGGGAATGACGGCGGCGGTGGAGCTGGCCTACCTTTTGCAGGAGGGCGTCACCGCCCCGCGCGCGGCGGACTACCTCACCTATGTGCTGCTGGTGGGGCTGCTGTCCCACTATCTCCAGATCCTGGGGGAGAGCCGGCGGAGCCGTGGGCGCAGCGGCGCCCTGCTGGCGCTGAAAAAGCGGCTGGAGCTGTCGGCGGCAGCCTTCCGGGATCTGTACAACAGCTTCGGCGGCCGCGGCGCCTCCCCCAAAAACGACGAAAACCCGGCCGTTGTGTTCGACCGGGCGGCGGAGCGGGTGTGCCGGAGCTGCAAGAACTGTGCCCTCTGCTGGGGACAGGAGTACGTCACCACCTTCAACGCCCTCAACGACGCCACGCCCGCCATGCTCCAACGGGGAAAATCCCAGAGCGAGGACTATCCGGCCCACTTCCGGGAGCGATGCCGGGATCTGCCGGGGTTTCTTGCCACGGTGAACCAGGAGCTGAACGCCCTGCTGCTCCGGCGGCAGTACCGCCGGCGGCTGGAGGCGGAGCGGGAGCGGACCCGCGGTCAGTATGCCGAGCTTTCGGAATTCCTCAGCTATGCCGCCCAGCAGCCCGCGGAGCGCGCCGCGCCGGCCTTTTCCAGCGCCCAGCGCCCCTACCGCGTCGGCGGGGCCGTGCGGTGCAAGGAGGGAGAGACGGCCTGCGGAGACACCGTCGCCCACTTTGAAACCGACGAGGGGAAGCTCTGTCTCCTCATCAGCGACGGTATGGGCAGCGGTCCGGAGGCCCAGCGGGAGTCCCGCAACGCCGCGCGGCTCCTGGAACAGTTCCTTCGGGCAGATGTGGAGCCGGAGGCGGCCCTGAAAACCATCAACGCCGCCCTGAACCTGCGCGGGGAGGAGACAGGCTCCTTCACCACGGTGGACCTGCTGGTGATGGACGTTCGGACCCGGGAGGCCGCCCTCTACAAATACGGCGCCGCCCCTACCTACGTCAAGCGCCATGGAACCGTCCGCCGCCTGGCCGGGACTGCCCTGCCCGCCGGACTCCAGGAGCCCCGCACCCTTCCCGCGCCTATCCGCTTTCCTGTGGAGCGGGATACCTTCGTCCTCCTGGTCAGCGACGGCGTGGCCGGGGACGAGGGGGACGAGTGGCTTCAGAATACCCTGGCCGGCTGGCAGGGGGACGACCCCCAGCGCCTGGCGTCCCTCCTGATGGGGGAGAGCCGGCGCCGGGGAGGATTGAAGGATGATTGCAGCATTCTCTGCCTCTACATGGGACAGGGGGAGCGGGCGGTATAAAGCCGGGCGGGATGGGACATACTTCCAGTAGCATGTGCGTAAAGGAGTGAGCTCCTCTTGGTAAAAGGAATTTCCCGCCGGGCGGTGGTCGTGGACTCCCCGGACCCACAGATTTTTGAACAGGCCATCTTCATCCTGCGCAACGATGCCCTCTCCCAGACGGGCATTACCCCGGAACAGGTGGTTCGGGAGGCCTGCCGGGTGGCCAGAGGCTATTCCGACGCCAACGGCGGGCCGCGCAGGCGCTGCTGGCAGAGCCTGCCGGCGGTGTGTTATGCCGCCCTGGGCGCCGGCGGTGTGGGGCTGGCGTGGCTGCTGGCGGTCCTGCTGTAGTCTGCCTGTCCGCCCGGACAATCCGCCGGAGCCCGAAAACCGGGGGGAGGGGACAGTCCCATTCGCCTCGACGCCGGGACAGACGCGCGGGGGCGCGGCGGCAGAGAAAACAGCAAAAGAGACAGGCCGGTTCCATCGGGAACCGGCCCGGTTTTTCTCAAATCCCGCGCAAGCAAAAAGCGCCTGCCGCTTGGCAGACGCTTTTTTGACGCTGTTTACTCAGTCACATAGGGCAGCAGCGCGATCTGACGGGCGCGCTTGATGGCCTCGGTCAGCTGACGCTGGTGCATGGCGCAGGTGCCGGTGGTCCTGCGGGGCAGGATCTTGGACCGCTCCGACAGGAAGCGGCGCAGCTTGGCGGCATCCTTGTAGTCGATGTGCTCGCACTTGTCCACGCAGAACTGGCAAACCTTCTTGCGCTTGCGGTTCATGGGGCGGGCGGGTCTATTTTCACGTTCCACAGCCATAGCGGAATCCTCCTTTTATAGAATCAAATCATCAATGGGGCCCTTCCTTAGAAGGGAAGCTCCCCGTCCTGGTCGTCCAGCTCGGCAAAGCCCGAGGGACCCGCGGCAGGCGGGGCATAGCCGCCGGCGGGGGCGCCGTAGGCTGGCGGCGCGTCATATCCGCCGGAGGGAGCGCTGTCCCGCTTGCTGTCGCCGAAGTAGACGTTGTCAGCCACCACCTCGGCGCTGCGGCGCTTGCCGCCGTCCCGGTCGGTCCAGTCGCGGATCTGCAGCCGCCCCTCCACCACGGCCATGCGGCCCTTGGTAAAGTAGTTGCACACAAACTCCGCGGTACTGCGCCAAGCCACAACGTCAATAAAATCCGTTTCCTTCTCGCCGCTCTGGCTCTTGAAATCCCGGTCCACGGCCAGGGAGAAGGACGTGACGCTGGTGCCGCTCTGGGTCCGGCGCAGCTCCGGGTCGCGGGTCAGGCGGCCCATGAGAACAATGCGGTTGAGAGACATGACGGGCCCTCCTCTTACTCGTCCTTGCAGACGATCATGGAGCGCAGAATCCCGTCGGTAATGCCCAGGATACGATCCAGCTCCCGGGGGAACTCCGGTCCGCTGGTAAAGGACATGAGAACGTAATAGCCCTCGGTCTTGTAGTCGATGGCGTAGGCCAGCTTGCGCTTGCCCCACTCCTCAACCTCCACGGCGCTGCCGTTCTGCTCGGCCAGGGTCTGGAACTTCGCCACGGTGGCGGCGATGGCCTCCTCGCTCTGGCTGGGGTCGATGATATAGACGACCTCGTAATTCGCGGAAATTTTTGCCATGTTGTTGCACCTCCTTTTGGACGAATGGCCCCCGCTCTCTCGGCGGGAGCAAGGATTTGCCTGCACACTGCAAGCCCTACTATTATATAAAAAAGCGGGGAAAAGTCAAGGACTTTTTCCCGCTTTTTTAGAAAAATGCGGATACAGACGGCAAAAACCATCCCCTCAGGCGGCAAAAGGCGGGGCGTTTCCGCCCCGCGCCCCATCAGGATGCCGTGCTGCCGCCCTCCGGCGCCAGGCAGACCACACAGACCACGGACTCCTCCGCCATGGCCTCCTCCCCATCCAGGGAATAGGGGACGCCGGCCTGGTCCAGATACTCCGTCAGCGCCTCGTATTCCGGCAGGGTGATGAGCCACGCCTCGGCGCCGGCATCCTCGGTGGAGTAGCCCTCCGCCGGGATGTTTTCCGCGATCCACTCCTCCAGTTCCGGCGCGCTGCTGGAGAGGGTGGGACAGGGCACCGCGTCCGCCTCGCTCTGCGCGGCTGCGGCCGCGGCCCGGGACACGCCGCCCCGGAAATAGGTCAGCACATCGTCCATGATCTCCTGGTCCGCGGTCCGCTCCTCCTTCGCCGAGGCGCCCTGGAGAATGGAGTCCGGAGCGTATCCCGTCAGGGCGGAATCCTCCTGGGCGAGGCCGTTCTCCAGACGGTTCTCCGTCTCCTCCGGCGGAATGACAGCCTGTCCCTCGGCCCCGGCCGGCGCGGCGGAAAAGGCGGCCATGTCCGACGCCCCGGTCAGCTGACTGGGCCGCAGATTCTGATATCCCACAAAAATCAGCGCCAGGCAGGCCGCGGCCACAGCCGCCTGCCACCAGGCGTGCCGGGGTTTTTTGATCTGCCGCTGGGCGCGGACCTTTGCCATCACGTCCTGCGTCAGATCCCCGGGCACATCCGCGTCCAGATCCCTGAAAGCCGCGTGCATAGCCATCATCTCCCCATAGACCTCCCGACAGGCCGGGCACTGGGCCAGGTGGGCCATCAGCTCCGAGCGCTCTGTCTGGGTCAGTTCCCCGTCCACCGCGGCGCTGATGAGGGCCTCGTATTTTTCACAGTGTTCCACATTCAGCCCTCCCTTCCTGCTAAGTTAGACGGCAGGTAGCCGGAAAAGTTCCCGCTGGCCAGCAAATATTTTCGCAGCTTCTCCCGTCCCCGGGCGATCCGGGATTTGACGGTGCCTACCTCCAGGTCCAGGCAGTCGGCGATCTCCTCGTAGGAGAGGCCCTGGAGCTCCCGCAGCAGCAGGACCTGCCGGTGCTCCGGCGAGAGGGCCTGGAGCCCCTGGGCCACCGCCTCCCGCAGTTCCAGCCGCTCGGCCTGGCGGTGGGGGGAGGGGGCGGGGTCCGGCACCTCCAGAAAGGTGTCCTCGTCGTCCAGGGAGACGGCCTCGCCCCCCTCCTGACGCTGGCGGCGGCGGAGAAAGTCGATGGCCGCGTTGGTGGTCAGGCGGTAGATCCAGGTGGAGAAGCTGCTCTCGCCCCGGAAAAACCGCAGACCCCGCCAGGCGGCCAGAAAGGCCTCCTGGGCGATCTCATAGGCGTCCTCAGCGTTGCCGCACATCCGCAGCGCCAGGTGATATATCCGCTTTTCATAGGCGCGGACCAGCGCCTCAAAGGCGTCCTCGCTCCCCCGCTGGGCGGAGCGGACCAATTCCTGTTCAGTCATGCAGATCCCTCTTGATCCCTGCGGTGACCCGGTAGAGGTCCTCCAGAGTCTCCATGTGTACAATCTGTTCCTTATAATAGGAGGCGTGGGCCACGCCCTTGAGATACCAGGCGTAGTGCCGCCGGGCCTCCAGGAGGGCCAGCCGCTCCCCCGGCGCTGCGCGGCCAGTTCGATCTGCCGCACCACCAGGTCGCACCGCTCACTGAGGGCCGGCCGCTCCGGGATGGGCGCCCCCTCCAGGGCG
>CALXDE010000191.1 GCA_944386965.1 uncultured Oscillospiraceae bacterium | reverse complement strand
GTGTCAAACACCTTCAGGCTGCCGTCCTTGATGCCCGCCCAGGCGGCGTCCACGGCCTCCTGGGTGCCCTCGGCGCACTCGGGACCCAGAGCGGAAATCATCACGGCGTCCTCGGTGATGCCCACGGCGTAGTCCACGGGGACATCGCCGGCGAAGAAGGCCTCCAGTGTGTCGCGGTAGAGCACGGACCAGTTGTTCTGGGAGGAGGTCAGGGCCGCGGTGGGAGCCACGGAGAGCATGTCGATGTTGTAGCCCACGGAGTAGACCACAGAGCCGGCATCCTTCTGCGCCTGGACGGCGGAGGGAGCGCCGGTGGAGTCGGCGTGCTGGCCGATGATGACGCAGCCGTTGGCCATCAGGGCGTTGGCAGTCTCGCCCTCAGCGGCGGGATCATACCAGGAGTTGGTGTACTGGACCTCCATGTAGGCCTCCGGCACCTGGGACTGGATGCCCAGCAGGAAGGCGGTGTAGCCGCAGACCACCTCGGCATAGGGGTAGGCGCCCACATAGCCGATCTTGGGGTCGGTGACGGTGCCGGCGTCCATGAGCTCCTTGAGCTTCATGCCGGCCACCACGCCGGAGACGTAGCGGGACTCATAGGTATAGGGGAAGATGTTCTTGTAGTTGTCCAGGCCGGAGCCGGCGGCCATGTCGCCGGTGCAGGAGACGAACATCACGTCGGGGTAGTCCTCGGCGGCGTCCAGCATATAGGACTGGTGGCCGTAGGAGTCGGAGAAGATGATGTCGCAGCCCTCCTCCGCCAGGTCCACAGCCGCGTCGTAACAATTCTCGTCCTCGGCGATGTTGTAGCGGAAGATCACCTGGGAGTTGGCGGCGTCGTCGGCGTTGGCCGCGATGCCCAGCTCCTCGCAGGCGGCGGTGAGGCCGCTGATGTGGGCTTCATCGTAGCCGGAGTTGATGTCGTGGACGCAGATCAGACCGATCTTCACGGTTTCGGGGGTGACGCCGGTGGCCTCCTCGCCGCCGCCGTCAACGCTGCCCTGGTTGTTGCCCTGTGTGTTGTTCCCTGCGGTGGTATTGTCACCGCAGGCTGCCATGGCGAAGACCATCGCCAGAGACAACAGGAGCGCAAGTAACTTCTTCATGTGCAATTCCTCCTTTTTTAATATCCCGCCGGAGGCCCGGAAACTGCATGAAAAATCCAAGAAAGACCGCCGCGGTCCGCGGATGCGCAGCAAGAGACGTTCGGTCCGCCTGGACCTTTCGGAATACCCGGCGGCCCCCGAGACGCGGGAGACATACAGTATCATTCATACTGCTGATTTCATTGTACAGGAAAGCGTTGGATATTTCAACTGAAATCTTGCCGGATTTCCAAAAATATTTTTAGATAACTTGTCTAATCTGCCAAGAGCGCCGGGAAAAAACGAGATTTATGGAGATTTTGTTCGCTTTTGCGGGCCTCGGCCAGAGGGCGCGCAGGCGTGAAGGATTTCTCAATAAAGACGCGGGCAGACGGCCCGTTGGACCGCCCGCCCGCGCAAAAGAGAGGGAACCAATTTTTACTGCTGGACCCGGGTGCCGGTCCTGCCGGCGATACCGTCCCGGGCCTTCTCCAGCAGGGTGATGAGGGCCACCCGGCCGGGCTTGGACTGGGCAAACTTCACCGCGGCCTCCACCTTGGGCAGCATGGAGCCGGGGGCGAACTGGCCCTGGGCGGCGTAGCGCTTTGCCTCCTCCGGGGTCATGGTGTCCAGCCACTGCTCATTCTCCTTGCGGAAGTTGATGGCCACCTTCTCCACGGCGGTGAGGATGATGAGCATGTCGGCGCCCAGCTGTTCGGCCAGCAGCTCGGAGCAGAAGTCCTTGTCGATGACCGCCGCGGCGCCCTTCAGGTGGTTTTTCTCCGTGCGGTAGACCGGGATGCCCCCGCCCCCGCAGCAGATGATGAGATGGCCGTCCTCGGTGAGGGCCCGGATGGCGCCGGCCTCGATGATGTGCTTGGGCAGGGGGGAGGCCACATACCGCCGCCAGCCCCGGCCGGCATCCTCCTTGACCAGATAGCCGGTCTTGGCGGCGTAGTCCTTGGCCTCCGCCTCGGTCATGAACTTGCCAATGGGCTTGCTGGGATTGGCAAAGGCCGGGTCGTTAGGGTCCACCTCCACCTGGGTGACGATGGTGCACACCGGGATGGTACGGATGCCCCGGTCCAGCAGCTCCTCCCGAAAGGCGTTCTGCAGGTCATATCCAATATAGGCCTGGCTCATGGCGCCGCACACGGACAGGGGGGTGATGCCCTGGGTGGGGTCCTCCTTCTGCAGGGCGGCCATGGCGTTGTTGATGATGCCCACCTGGGGGCCGTTGCCGTGGGCCACCACCACCTGGTTGCCGTCCTCAATGAGGTCCACGATGGCCTTCGCCGTGACCTTCACGGCCTGGGCCTGTTCGGGCAGGGTGTTGCCCAGGGCGTTGCCGCCCAGAGCGATGACGATGCGTTTACCCATAGTCGATCTTCTCCTTGTTACCTGTTCCTCTGATGGAAAAGGAGTACCGCCGGTACTCCTTTTCCCTTCCGTATCCTATCTTTTCCCCGGCGGCACATCCCATTCATTTTTGTCAGGACACCTTCCCCAAGGCTTTCTCCTGCCCTTGGAGGCGGCGCGCCTTCCGCGCCTGACAACCATGCGTTGCCGTTGGCCGCCGGGACGCCGCCAGTGAACGATGCCGCCGGCGGCGGGGGGGAGAGCGGCGAAGCGCTTAGAACGCCTTGCGCTTGTCACCCCGGGCCTCCAGATCCCGCAGAGCGTTCACAGGGTCCTTGACCTTGCTCAGGAAGATCATGGCCGCGATGATATAGGGCTTGAAGGAGGCCTCCTTGTACAGGGGGACGATATAGCGGTCAAAGACGCTGTTGTCCACCTCGCCCTCCTTGCAGGAGAGGCCGGTGATATCGGCGGGCAGGCAGTGCATGTAGAGGGCCTTGCCGTCCTTTGTCAGCTTCATCATCTCCTCGGTGCAGGCCCAGTCCTTGTGCTGGGCGTTCTGGGCCAGCAGGCGCTGTTCCAGCGCGTCGATGCCGGCCTGGTCGCCCTTGCGGTAGAGCTCGGTCCGCTCCTCCATGGCCTTGAAGGGAGCCCAGGACTTGGGATAGACGATATCGGCGTCTTTGAAAGCCTCCTCCATGGAATTGACCTTCTTGAAGGAGCCGCCGGACTTTCTGGCGTTCTCCTCGGCGATCTTCTCCACCTCGGGCATGACCTCATACCCCTCGGGATGGGCCAGGACCACGTCCATGCCGAACCGGGTGAACAGGCCGATGATGCCCTGGGGCACGCTCAGGGGCTTGCCGTAGGAGGGGGAGTAGGCCCAGGTCATGGCGATCTTCTTGCCCTT
>CALXDE010000190.1 GCA_944386965.1 uncultured Oscillospiraceae bacterium | reverse complement strand
GAGTGCATCTCGGCGTTGGTGAGCAGGTCCCCGGTGTTGGGCTTTTTGAAGCGCAGGTCAAAGGTGGTGACCTCCCCGTCCCGGCGGGAGAGGTACATCCCGGGGACAAGCCTGGTGTGATCTACCTGAAAGCTGGCGATGCGTTCCATATCATCAATCCTCCTGTTTCGCGGTTGTAGCGGTGGTGCTCCGGGCCGCGGCAGCATCCCGCAGGGTCCGGGCCAGGGGCAGCACCACGGCGTTGAGCTTTTCCATGGCCTGGGCGAAGTTGAAGTACTCTCCGGGGCTGTTGTCCATACACAGCCGGTCAGAGACGGACTTGAGGGCCAGGAAATCCACACCGTTGCGCAGACATACCTGGGCCACGGCGCAGCCCTCCATTTCGCACAGGGTGGGGGAGAAGGTCCTTGCCACCCAGTCCGCCCGGGCCCCCTTGACCATAAAGACGTCGCCGGAGGCCACCTTGCCGGTGACGTAGGAGACGCCCAGCTCTTTCAGCAGTTTTTCAGCCAAAGGAAGCCGATCCACCGGAAACTCCAGCCGGTTCACCGTGGACACCAGGCCCACCGGGTCACCGATGGGAGAGGTGTCCACATCGTGCTGGATGAGGGAATCGGCCAGGACGATGGTGCCGATGGGCAGGTCCTGAAAGCTGCCGGCCACCCCGGCGTTGAGGATCAGGTCCGGGCGATAGCGGTCGATGCACAGCTGGGTGGCCATGGCGGCGTTGACCTTGCCGATGCCGCCGCAGCAGGCGATGATGTTGTCGTCGATGGCGTAAAAGGGGACGCCGGCGATGGTTTCCAGAGGTTCGGCCCCGGAGGGCAGGATGCTCTCGATCTCGCCGGCCATGGCGTAGGACAGGGCAATTTTCATCGGTACGCTCCTTATGACAGATTTTCTGCTGCTTAGTATAGCACATCCCGCCTCCGCCGTAAAGGGAGAAAGGCTGGGGTGCGCGGGCGCCCCTGCGCCAATATTTTACAAATCGCTTAAATTGACATAACACCTCTTTGCAAAACGATTTTGGTATGCTATACTGATAGCCGAATCGTGTCGAAACCGGCCGGCGGGCGGGACCTTTTCCCGGGACGGCCGTCTCCATACATGAAATCTCGTAGAAAGTGATGTACTGACCATGAAAAGACTGCCTGCTCTGCTGCTCTCCATCGCTGTGCTGCTGGCGCTTCTGCCGGCGGATGTCCTTGCCGTGGACACCATGACCACCAGTTCTGAGGGCCTGGCCTTTATCCAGGACTTCGAGGGCTACGAGGAGTACGCCTATCAGGATGGTGGGGAGTGGTACATCGGATACGGCACCCAGTGCGAGCGGGACGAGTACCCCTACGGCATCAGCCGGGAAGAGGCAGAGGAGCTGATGGTGGAGCATCTGGCCGACCAGGAGGAGCGGGTCAATGTGTTCCTCAACGAGCATCAGGTCCATCTGGAGCAGCATCAGTTTGACGCGCTGATGAGCCTGACCTACAATCTGGGGACCAGCTGGATCAACCCCACCTACCGCCTGTGCCAGTACCTCATGGCCGGCATCGAGAATTACAGCGAGGAGGAAGTTGTCAACGCCATCGGAACCTGGTGCCATGTGGGTGACGAGCCGGTGAAAGGGCTGGCCCAGCGCCGGCTGAAGGAGGCGTACCTCTTCCTCTACGGGGACTATGACAACACCGCCGACGAGGCGTATGTCTACCTCCACTTCGATGTGGGGGATGGGGAGATCGAGCACAGCACCGTATTCTATCCCATCAACCAGTCCTATACCGTGCTGCCTTCCGCCACCTGCCCGGGGGAGTATTTCCAGGGCTGGTACTACGACAGCGGCGTCCAGTGCACCGCGGACGACATTGCCACGGGCAACATCACCGTCTCCGCCCGGTGGGGGCGGACAGCGGTGGCGGACCTGGGGCTGGACGCCACCCCCTGGGACAACCCCTTTGTGGACGTGCGGGAGGGGGACTGGTTCTACGACTATGTGAAGAATCTGACCCGGGCGGGCATGATCAACGGCTATGGCAACGGGACCTTCATGCCCCAGAACGATATTACCGCCGGCGAGGCGCTGAAGATCATTCTCCTGGCCGCCGGGGCGGAGGAGCAGCCGGTGGAGGACGTGACGGTGGAGCACTGGGCCAACGGCTATTACCAGCTGGCGGTGAACCAGGGGTATCTCGCTCCGGAGGACCTTGCGGACCTGGACGACCCCATCAACCGGGGACTCGTGGCCAAGCTCGCCGCCCAGGCCCTGGGGCTGACGCTGCGGGAGGGGGAGTCCCCCTTCGTGGATACCGACAGCCCCTATGCCGCCGCCCTTTATGAGGTGGGGGTGGTCATGGGCTCCTATGATCTGCTCAATCAGCTGGTATATCTGGAGGAGAACAGCATCACCCGGGCGGAGATCTGCGCCATTGTCTGGCGGATCTATCAGTATGTGCCGGCGGAGCCGGAGGCGGAGGAGCCGGACGACGAGCCCCACCACCCCGACGTTCCGGAGGAGCCGGAGGAGGAGCTGACGCCGGAGGAACTGGGCTACATCCCCTTCCGGGACCACAAGGTGCCCATCCTGGAGGAGGTGCCGGTGTGTGAATATGACCAGGATCTCTTCTACCTCCTGGGCAGCGACATGATTTACGACGATCCGGACGTGGATACCTGGCTGGGGATCGACGTGTCCAGCTACCAGGGTGACATCGACTGGCGGCAGGTGAAGCGCTCCGGGGTGGAGTTCGTGTTCATCCGGGCAGGCTTCCGGGGCTACACCGAGGGGACGCTGAACCTGGACAGCAAATTCCATGAGAACATGCAGGGGGCCCTGGACGCGGGACTGGACGTGGGCGTTTACTTCTTCTCCCAGGCCATCTCTCCTCAGGAGGCTGTGGATGAGGCGGAGTTTGTGCTGGACGCCCTGGAGGGGTATGATATCACCTACCCTGTGGTGTTTGACTGGGAGACGATCGGCTCCAGCAACGCTCGAACCAACGATATCGACAACCAGACCCTCAACGACTGCGCCATCGCCTTTTGTGAGCGGGTGGCGGAGGAGGGCTACACCCCCATGGTCTATTTCAATCTGACGGTGGGCTATCTGATGTACGATCTCAGCCAGCTGCTGGACTACGACTTCTGGTTTGCCCAGTATCCGGCGGCGGACGCCATGTATCCCACCATGTACTACCACTATGACATGTGGCAGTACACCAGCAGCGGTTCCGTCCCCGGCATCGAGGGGAATGTGGATATGAACATCGCGTGGAAGCGTTGGTGAGCAGGTAAAACAGAGCAGCGCCCCGGCCAGATCCCTGGCCGGGGCGCTTGATTTTTGCTTCCTTCAGGATTGGAGGACGGCCTGAAAGCCGGAGGCCTCGTCGCCTGAAAATACGACAGTGTAGGTTTCTCCGTAGACGGCGGGGATGGCCACCTTGTCCGTGGTGGCGATCTCGCTGGTATCCCCCTCGCCGTAGGGGGAGAAGTCCACGGCAAACTGGGAGAGGTCCGCCCCGTCGGCAAAATACGAGGCGGGGAAGGTGAGGGACAGGTCGCTGTCCGGGGTGATCTCCCCGCCCTCCAGGTCGGCCATGCCGCCCATGCCGAGGGCCTCATCCCCTAAATAATAGGTGTAGAAGATCTGATAGATGTCCGGGCTCTCGCAGATCACCTGAACGGTGAAGGCGTCCCCGCCGCCGCTGCCGCAGGCGGTGAGGCACAGCGCCAGCAAGGCGGCCAGCAGGCAGACGGCCCATTTCCTTACCATGGCCGTGCCCCCTTTACTGCTGTCCCTTCAGCGCGCGCAGGATATCCTCCGCCGTGGGAGGGCAGCCCTTCACCGGACAGGCGGCCCCGGCGCAGCAGCGGCCGATGCCGATCCCATCCAGACTCTGGCCCTGGAAAGCCTGGCCGATGTAGATGGGCTGCGTCACCCGGACGCCGGCGCGCTTGGCGTTGTACAGGGCCCGGACCAAGCTTGCGTAGCAGGCGCTGCAGGCGGAGTCCTGGCGGACGTTTTTCGTGAGGCTGGCCACCGTGCCGGAGGGGGCGGGGTAGGAGGCGCTGGCCTCCGGCTCGTTGAGCTTCACAATGTCCGCCTCGCTGACGGCGGTGCTGCCGCCGCCAAACTGCTCAGCCAGGCCGATGTAGGGCACCTGGCCGAGGCTCAGGCCCATGAGCTTGCAGCCGTAGGCGTCGATCTGTACCGGGTCAGTGCCCAGATACATCCGGTTGGTGTAGACAGGGGTGCCGCCCTCCTCAAAATTCAGGTCCCCGCAAATGCTGTCCACAATGGTGAGCTGGGGCTTGAGGTAGGCCCCCAGGGCGGCGATGGGCTTCTGGAGCCCCTCGGAGTGGAAGCGGCGCTTCTCCTTGTCCGGCAG
>CALXDE010000189.1 GCA_944386965.1 uncultured Oscillospiraceae bacterium | reverse complement strand
CTATCCGCGGGAAATACTGGGCTGGAAAACCGCTGAAATTTGTTTCCGGGAATGCCTCGCGGCCCTCACCTGACGGTCTAAATATATTTTTTTATATTTTTTTCGCATTTACTATTGACATTTGCGGGAACGCCGGCACGGCCCGGCCCCGCCGGACATAGGATACTACGGACGGAAACGTCCCTACACGATTGCGATGCGAGGGAGGAATTTTCCCATGTGTTACTCTTGTTCCAATTCCAGTCTCTGCTGCGGTTCCAGCACCTCCGGCTGTTCCAGCAGCTGCTCCGGCAATACCAGCAGCACCTCCGGCTGCCCCTGCGGCTGCGGCTGCTCCAGCTGCACCTGCGGCACCAGCGGCTCCTGCGGCTGCTCCAGCTGCGGGAACAGCAGCAGCTCCTGCGGCTCCTGCTGCCGCTGAGTCCGGACGCCGCCCCTCCTCCGGGGCGCGACCCAACGCAACAGACAGGAGGCCTCCGGCCGGCGGCCTCCTGTCTGTTTTTCCCTACATCAGGCGCGCCGCCATCTCCCGCAGCGCCTCCGCTGCCGGATAGTCCAGGCGCTCATCCACCCGACTGTCGGCCAAAATCAGCGCCAGATACAGCGGCAGGTGCTTCTTTTTCACCCGCAGACCGCTGCGGCGCAGGGCGGCCGCCGCGTCCCCCAGGGGGTCCCGGGGCTCGTCCTCCTCCCGCTCCCCGTCCTTGTCGCAGAAGGCCTCCTTTCCCATCAGAAAGATCACCATGGCGATAGACGGGTCCTCCCGGGGCATGAGCTGTCTGAGCAGCGCGCGGATCTTCTCCTGCTGCGCTGTTCCAAAGGGAAACGCCCAGGCCGCATAGGCCGCCAGCTCCTTCTTCTGCTGCTTTTGAGAGCGAAACCGAAACAGGTTGAATGGATCGTTTCCCATAAGCGCTCTGCCTCCCGACATTCAAATTTCTTTCCGCGCCCCCGGCCGCGAAAGATCCGGCCCGGGGCAGGGCCGCCCCGTCTCCGGCACCGCGGCTCTTCTCCGGCATGATATCACAAAAGCGCCCCGCTGTAAAGGAATCTCCTGTCCACAGGGACAGCTCCCCCGCCCTATCTCCGGGAATTGGGCTTGACATTTCCCCGCTTTCAGGCTATACTGACTACGATGTGTTCTAAATGTACGAATTGATCGCTGCAAGGCTGTAAATCAATTTCCCATTTCGATTTACATGCCGGCGGCTTTTTTTGTTGCAGAGGAATACGATCTATATTTTTTCAAGGAGGCACTACTACCATGCAAGGCACTGTCAAATGGTTCAACAACGACAAGGGCTACGGCTTCATCTCCAACGACGACGGGAGCGGCGACGTGTTTGTCCACTTCTCCGCCATCCAGAGCACGGGCTTCCGCACCCTGAGCGAGGGGCAGAAGGTCACCTATGATGTGGAGCCGGACGAGCGCAACGGCAAGCTCCGGGCCGCCAATGTTTGCCCGGTGGAATAATCACCGCCATACCGCGCCCCCGTCCTGTGGATGGGGGCGCGGTCTTTTGGGAGGAAACCCCATGATCGTCATACAATGTGTGGATAACCGGAACGGGACTTTGTTCAACGGGCGCCGCCAGAGCCAGGACCGGCTGCTCCGCGCCCGCGTTCTCGCCGCCTGCGCGGGGCGGCGGCTGTGGATGAACGCCTACTCCCTCCGGCAGTTTCAGGGGGACCTGCCGCCGGAACAGCCCCTCACCGTGGCGGAGGATTTCTTATCCAGAGCCGGAAGCGGTGAGGTCTGCTTCGTGGAGGGGCTCCCCCTGCGCCCCTGGCTGGACCGGATCGAACAGGTGGTCCTCCTCCGCTGGAACCGGGACTACCCGGCGGACACCCATCTGGATCTGGATGTCGGCGACCCGCCCTGGACTCTCACCGCCCGGGAGGACTTTGCCGGCTCCTCCCACCCCACGATTACCGAGGAGGTCTATCGCCTATGCCGAGATTGAAACACCGCCTGTCCGCCCTCTGCTCCCTCCTGCTGTGCGCCCTCCTCCTGGCGGGATGCCCGGAGCTCTCCCGCCCCGCCTCCGCCACGCTGGAGGATCTCCCGGCCTACGCCGGCAGCCCCTATGTGGTTCTCAACGACAACCAGCCGGATTTCCCTCCGGAGGATCAGACAACCGACTCCTTCGCGTCCTACAGTCCCCTGGACCTGCTGGGACGGTGCGGCGCGGCCTATGCCAATATCGGCGTGGACCTGATGCCCACGGAGGACCGGGAGAGCATCAGCAGCGTGACCCCCTCCGGCTGGATCAACCGGGAGTACGACGGCCAATACCTCTACAACCGCTGTCACTTGATCGGTTTTCAGCTCACCGGGGAGAACGCCAATGAGGAGAATCTCATCACCGGTACCCGGTACATGAATGTGGAGGGGATGCTCCCCTTTGAAAATCTGGTGGCGGACTACGTCCAGGAGACGGAGAACCATGTCCTCTATCGGGTGACACCGGTGTTTGAGGGCAGTGAGCTGGTGGCCCGGGGCGTCCAGATGGAGGCGCTCTCGGTGGAGGACGCGGGGGAGGGCGTGTGCTTCAACGTCTATGTCTACAACGTCCAGCCCGGCATCACCATCGACTACGCCACCGGCGAGAGCTGGGAGGAGGGAGATTCCCCCCAGACAGATTCCGCCGCCTCTGACGTCTCCTCCGGAGACGGTGCCACCTATATCCTCAATACCAGCTCCCACAAGTTCCACCTTCCCGACTGCGCCGGGGTCACCACCATGAGCGAGTCCAACAAGGAGACGTATACCGGCAGCCGTCAGGATCTGATCGACCAGGGCTACGAGCCCTGCGGCCAATGCAACCCCTGACTGTCCATATGCGGCGCACCGCCCGGAGGAGAACTCCCCGGGCGGTGCGCTGCTCTGTTTCACTTCTCAGTCCCGGCGGCCATAGCCGCCGTGGCTGCTCTCCAGCTCTGTAACGGTGCCGAAGGTCCCAGAGCGCCCATTTATTGCACCGTCAGGGCAGGTTCTTCCGCTTTCCGCCCAGGCGGCCGTTTTTCAGCGACCTGCCCAACACACATTGACAGGCGCTGTATCCTATGATACGATTTTCCCATCAGGTGTGAATGGAAATTCACAATTTTCACGGCAGCGGCCCGGCGGGGCCGCAGGAGGTAACGGCATGGCATATAACGGATTTGCAATCGACGAGTATCTGGACGCGGAGGCGGTCACCCGTCAGCTGGACGAGCTGATCCGCCGGCCGGTGTATTCCATCCGGCGGGACAAGCTGGCAGACTATGTGCAGCACTACTTTGCGGAAAAATGCCAGGGGTCCAAGGCCATGATCACCAGAGCCAAAACAGTCATCCCCGGCGGGGTGCAGCACAATCTGGCCTTCAACTATCCCTTCCCCATTGTCATCACCAGGGCCGAGGGGGCCAAGCTCTATGATATCGACGGCAACTGGTACTACGACCTGCTCCAGGCAGGGGGCCCCACCATCCTCGGCAGCAACCCGCCGGCGGTGCGGGAGCAGGTCATTGACCTCCTGCGGACCTGCGGCCCCTCCACGGGACTCTTTCACGAGTTTGAGTACAAGCTGGCCAAAAAGATCTCCGACCTGGTGCCCTCGGTGGAGATGTTCCGGATGCTGGGCTCCGGCACAGAGGCGGACATGGTCGCCGTCCGCATCGCCCGGCTGAAAACCGGAAAGAAAAACATTCTCAAGATGGGCGGCGCCTACCACGGCTGGTCCGACCAGCTGGCCTACGGCATTCGCATCCCCGGCACTCGGGGAATTCTCTCCAAGGGGGTCCCCGGCTTTGTCTTCAAGCATACCGGAGAGTTCTTCCCCAACGATCTGGAGGACCTGGAGCAAAAGCTCCGGGCCAACCGCCGCAGCGGCGGCACCGCCGCGGTGTTCCTGGAGCCCATGGGGCCCGAGAGCGGCACCCGCCCCCTCTCCAAGGAATTTGTCCGGGGCGCGGCCAGGCTGGCCCGGGAATATGGGGCGCTGCTGGTCTTTGACGAGGTGGTAACGGGCTTTCGCATCGGGCTGAGCGGCGCCCAGGGCTACTTCGGTGTGGACCCGGACCTCACCGTGTTCGGCAAGATCATTGCCGGCGGCTATCCCGGGGCCGGGGGTGTCGGCGGCCACGCCGACTGTATGGCCCACCTGGGGGCCGGGCTGGACTCCTCCGGGAAGAAGGTCGCCAAGGCCATGTGCGGCGGCACCCTGGCTGCCACACCGCTCTCCTGCGCCGCCGGGTACTTCACCCTGTGCGAGATCGAGCGCACCAACGCCTGCGAAGCGGCCGGACGCATGGGGGACCGGCTGACCAGGGGGCTCCAGTCCCTGATCGCCAAGTACCACCTGCCCTTCGTGGCTTTCAACCAGGGCTCCATCTGTCATCTGGACAGTGTAGGAACCATGCATTTTTCCATCGACTGGAAAAAGCCCTGGACCATCCCCCAGATTCTCAAGCAGACCGGCATCCGCCAGCGGGAGATGGAACACATGGGGGCGGCGTATATGGCCGAGGGCATCGTCACCCTGGCCGGCTCCCGGCTCTACACCAGCGCCGCCTATACCGAGGAGATGATCGACGATGTGCTCTCCCGGTTTGACCGCGTCCTGGCCAACTGCGGCCCCACGGGGGACTGAGCCATGGCCTATACAGAACAGGAGGCCCGGACCCTGGTAGTGGAAGCCGGGCGGAGGCTGCTGGAGCGGGGCTTGGTGGCCCGCACCTGGGGCAATATCAGCGCCCGGATCTCGGAGCACCGCTTCGTCATCACCCCCAGCGGCCTGGCTTATGAAACCATGACGCCGGACCAGCTGGTGGTGGTAGACGGCCGGGACGGCTCCTATGAAGGGGCGCTGCGCCCCTCCAGTGAGCGGGGCATCCACGCGGACGCCTATCGCCTGAGGGGCGGGGTGAACTTCGTCATCCACACCCACCAGGACATGGCCAGCGTCTATGGCGTTGCCGGCCGGGAGCTGGCGACGGACCATCCCCTGCTGGGGGGCTGTGTCCCCTGCGCCGCCTACGCCCTTCCCTCCACCCGGCAGCTGCGCCGGGCCGTGGCGGCCCAGGTGCGGGCCCGCCCCGACAGCCCGGCCATTTTTCTCCGCAGCCACGGCGCGCTGTGCCTGGGCAGGAATATGGAGGACGCTTTCGCCGTCTCCGCCGCCCTGGAGGAGGTCTGCGCCCGGCGCGTCGCCTCCGCCGTTGGTCCGCCGGAGCTCCCCCCCTACGTTCCGGACCTGGGGGAGAGCTGGCGGGTGGGAGACGCTTTCTGGCTGCGCCAGGGGGGAACGGAGCGCCTGTGCCCCCTCGGCGGCGCGGACCGGGCCGCCGCCTTTCACACCGCCCTCTACCGCGCTCTGGACGGCGCTGGAGCCATCCTGCACCTGACCGACCCGGATGTGGTGGCGGTGAGCATGTCGGGACGGCCGCTGCGCCCCCTGCTGGACGATTTGGCCCAGATTGCCGGGACAGAGCTTGTGTGCCTCACCGCCTGCGGCCTCAGCGAGATCCTCCGCGGCCTGCGCCGGCACGGCGCGGTGCTGCTGCGGGGGGCAGGCGCCCTGTGCGCCGGCTCCTCCCGGGAGGAGGCCCAGGCGGCGGCCCGGCTGCTGCGCAAGGGGTGCCTGGCCCGCCGCTTCGCCCAGGCGGTGCCGGGATGCCGTCCCCTGCGCCGGGAGGACGCGGCGCTCCAGCGCCTCTTCTATGTGACCAAATACGCCAAGCGGAAAACAGGGGGAAGTGAGCCGTGGGGAAGAAGCTGACGGCGGAGAAACAGCGGGACATCCTGGAGGCTGGGATCGCGGTGTTCGCCGACGGAGGCTTTCACACCGCCAGCATGGCCGCCATCGCCCGTCAGGCGGGGATCAGCGTCGGCGTACTCTACCGGTACTACAGCGGCAAGGAGGATTTGTTCCGCGCCTGTCTGCGCCACAGTCTCTCCGCCCTGGAGCAGGTGCTGGAGGAGGTAACTGCCCGGGAGGAGAGTCTGCTCCACCGCGCCCGGCGGATCATCCAGGCCCTTCTCTCCTTCTCCCGGGCGCGCCCCAGCCACATCCGCATGTACCACCAGATCACCGCCTCTGCCGGAGAGGACGCGGCGCGGCTGGCGGAGGAGATCGAGGGCGTCACCGCCCGGCTCTACTCCGCCTGTATCGCCCGGGCCCAAGTCTCCGGAGAGGTCCGCCGGGATGTGGACCCCCGATTGTTCGCCTTCTTTTTCGACAATCTTCTGATGATGCTGCAATTTTCCTATTCCTGCGATTACTACCGCGCCCGGCTTGCCCTCTACTGCGGCTGCGAGCCCGACGATCAGCAGATGGAGACGCAGCTGCTCCATTTTCTGGTGTCCGCCTTCACCCTGGAACCGGCCGCGGACACGGGCGGGCCGGCGCATCAAACGGCGCCCGGCGCCCTGCCTCCCGCTTTCCCGGCGGGATAGCCCGGGCCCCCGCGGCAGAGGACGCCGCAATCCATTGGAGGGAGAATCTGTGATGAGCTATGTACTGGCCTATGATATCGGTACCACCGGCGTAAAAACCTGTCTGTTCTCCATCGGCAAAACCATCTCCCTGGTTTCCAGCGCCCAGCGGGGCTATCGCCTCTACATCCTGCCCGGCGGCGGCGCGGAGCAGGACGCGGAGGAGTGGTGGGCCGCCATGTGCGAAACCACCCGGGCCATCTTCTCCGCCGGCGCGGTAGAGCCGGAGCAGGTGGCCGGCATCTCCTTTTGTTCCCAGATGCAGGGACTGGTGCTGGTGGACCAGTCGGGAAACACCGTCCGCCGGCCCATGAGCTACATGGACCAGCGGGCCGGAGAGGAGCTGCGGCGGGGCATCGCCTACGGTCCCCGGATCGCCGGGGCCAATATCAGGAAGCTCCTCACCAGCCTGCGTCTGACCGGGGCGGTGTCCAGCAGCGTGAAGGACCCGCTTTGGAAGTACAAGTGGGTGGAGGCCCATGAGCCGGAGGCCTTCTCCCGGGTGTGGAAGTGGCTGGATGTAAAGGAGTATCTGATCCTTCGATGCACCGGCCAGGCGGTGATGACCCGGGACAGCGCCTACGCCACCTTTCTCTATGACACCCGTCCGGGCCGCCAGTGCTGGAGCGGCGCTCTCTGCCGGATGTTCGGGGTACAGCCGGAGCACCTGCCCCGGCTGGCGGACGCCGCGGAACTGGTGGGCGGACTGACGGACCAGGCAGCGGCGGAGCTGGGTCTTGCACCCGGGACGCCGGTGTTCGGCGGCGGGGGCGACGCATCCCTGATCGGCGTGGGGGCGGGCGCCACCGCCGTGGGCAGCACCCACATCTACTGCGGCACCTCCGGCTGGGTGTCCACGGTGACGGACCGGCAGCAAGTGGACGCTTCCGCCATGATCGCCGCCATTGTCGGCGCCCAGAGCGGGCGTTTCCACTACTTCGCCGAGATGGAAACCGCCGGCAAGTGTCTGGAGTGGGTGAAGGACCACCTGGCATTGGATGAGATCGGCATCTATCTGGAGAAACAGGATGTGGCCCACAGTCAGGAGGCGGTATACCGCAGTCTCTACGACTACATGACCGAGACGGTGAAGGATGTGCCCCCCGGCTCCGGCGGCGTGCTCTTCACCCCCTGGCTCCACGGCAACCGCTGCCCCTTTGAGGACCCCAGCGCCGCCGGCATGTTCTTCAATATCCGCCTGGAGACGGGGAAAACAGAGCTCATCAGCGCCGTGCTGGAGGGCACCTGCTTCCACCTGAAATGGATGCTGGACTGCCAGGACCGGAAGGTCAGGACCTCCGACCCCGTCCGGTTTGTGGGGGGCGGGGCCCTGTCCCCGGTGACCTGCCAGCGTCTGGCGGACATCACAGGCCGGACTGTGGAGGTGGTGGACAGTCCTCAGAACGTCGGAGCCGTGGGCGCGGCGGCGGTGGCGGCGGTGGGGCTGGGGCTGATCCCGGATCTGGACGCCGTGGAAGCTCTGATCCCAGCGGTGGCCCGGTATGAACCAGACTGGGGCCGCGCCGCCCTCTACAGGCCCTATTACGACGTATTCAAGCGGCTCTACCGCTCCAACCGGAAAAACTTCCGGGCATTGAACGGCGCGGGCGCAAAGATGTGAGGAGGTCTGTAAGATGCCCAAAAAAGAGCTGATCCGCTCCCTGAAATTCCTGCTGTTCTCCATTTCCGCCGGGGTCATCGAACTGGCGGCCTTCTCCCTGCTCAACGAGCTGACAAGCTGGAGCTACTGGCCCTGCTACCTCATCGCTCTGACGCTGTCGGTGCTCTGGAATTTCACGCTCAACCGCCGCTACACCTTTCAGTCGGCCAGCAACGTTCCCAAAGCCATGGCGCTGGTGCTTCTCTTCTACTGTGTCTTCACGCCCCTGTCCACGGTTTTGGGGAGCTTTCTGGCGGATACCCTTCGCTGGAACGAATATCTGGTAACCATTCTCAACATGGCGGCCAATTTCATCCTGGAGTACCTCTATGATCGTCTGGTGGTATTCCGGGATTCCATCGACACCAATCAGCTGGCCCGGCGGGACCCCTGACTCTCCCGCTCCGCCGGACAGGAGAATTCCCGGCCACACAGGAAACGGGGCGCCGCATAAGCGGCGCCCCGCATTTTATAAGCGGACACAGTCCCACGCGGCAAACCGCGTGTCCCACGTGCGCTTCCCTTGAAAACCGATCCCCGAATCGTTCCCGGCCCGCCTGCAGGCAGGTCCGGCGGCCAGCCGTATCGGGGGAGGCGCTTCCGCCTCTCCCTTACCGCTTCTCCATCCGCGCCGCCGTCTCCAGGGCAATCTCCATCATGGCGGTAAAGGTCGTCTCCCGCTCCGCCGCTGGCAGCTCCTCCCCGGTGAGCAGATGGTCGCTGATGGAGCACAGGGCCAGGGCCCGCTTGCCGAGGCTGGCGGCCACGCAGTAGAGGGCCGCGGCCTCCATCTCCACCGCCAGCACGCCCATCTTCCCCCACTCCAGGGTCCGGTTCCCCACATCGTAGAAGTTGTCCGTGGACACCAGGTTCCCCACCGGCATCTCGATCCCCCGCTCCCGGGCCACGGCCACCGCCGTCTCCAGCAGCGTGAAGTCCGCAATGGGGGCAAAGGTGCCCGGCAGCCGGTACTGGGTGGCAAAGGCAGAGTTGGTGCAGGCCCCCTGGGCCGCCACCACATCCCGCAGCTTGAGCTTTTCGCTGATGGCCCCAGCGCTTCCGACGCGTAGGATGTTCTCCACGCCGTACGCCCGGTAGAGCTCGGTGCTGTAGATGGCCATGGAGGGGCACCCCATGCCCGAGGCCATCACCGACACCCGGACATCCCTGTAGGTGCCGGTATACCCCTGGATGCCCCGGACATTGTTCACCAGCTTGGCATCCCG
>CALXDE010000188.1 GCA_944386965.1 uncultured Oscillospiraceae bacterium | reverse complement strand
TCCCGCCCGCAGCATGGGGCAGGGGCCCAGGCCCTCCGCCCCGTACTCCTCTGCCAGCTCCTCGTCCAGGGTGGTCTTGAGGACGGTAATTTTCACTTTCTTCATTGCGGCGCTCCTTCTATTCCGCGTCCGGTTCTCTGGCGGCTCACGCCCGGGTATGGGCCCGGATCTTCGCCGTGCAGGCCTGGACCGCGTCGGGGGTGAAGCCGTCGGTCATACCGCCGGCCAGCAGGTCCACCACCTTGTCGACCGTAAGGGACGAGGCCTCGCCGGCATCCATGTCCGACTCCACATAGGCCCCCATCCGCTGCCGCAGCGCCGCCTTCAGCTCTTCCAGCACCGGCAGGCTTTCCCGGTAGTTGTTCCACTGATAAAACCGCTCCATATACGCCTGGATGCCCGCATGGACCCGGGCCAGCGCCTTGGCGTCGGCGCCGGTCCGCTGACTGAGGTCGTCCACATTCAGCAGTACCACGCCCGCTACCTCGCTCCCCAGCTCCGGCTGAATATCCCGGGGGATCGCCAGATCCACCAGAAGTCTCGGCGGATCAGCGACCGCTGTAAAGGAATCAGACATGACAGTGTAGTGAGGACTTGTGGTCGCGGAAACCAGCAGGTCCATTCCCTCCATAGCGGCATATCGGTCGTCATAGGGGGCCACGGCGCATCCGGCAGGCACCACCGTTTCCCCGTGGCGGTAGGAGCGCAGGGTCACTGTGACGGTACATCCGGCGTCCCGCAGCAGGGATGCCGCCAGCCGCCCCATCTCTCCGTTGCCGATGACCAGCGCCCGCTTCCCATCCAGATCCCCCAGCCGCTCTTTCAGCGCCGCCACCGCCTGATGGGCGGCAGAGGTGGGAAGTCCTGTGAGCCGTCCCCCGGTCTTGGCTGCCTTGCCGCAGGAGGCGGCGGTCCGGAACAGCGTCTCCAGCACACCGTCAGCGGTGCCGGCCTCTCTTGCCAGAGCCACCGCCGTCTTGACCTGGGTCAGGATCTGGTCCTCCCCCAGGATCTGAGAGCGCAGTCCGCAGGCCACCTCCATCAGGTGGCGGACGCAGTCGTCCCCCCGCCGGGTGACAAAGGCGTGGGCAAAGTCCTGGTAATCCGCTCCCGCCGCCCGGCACAGCAGCTCTCCGGGGTCCGGAGCCGGTCCGCCGGCATAGGAGAGGTAGAGCTCCGTCCGGTTGCAGGTGGACAGCAGCACCGCCCCCAGCACACCGGGCTCCTGGGCGATCAGGCGGTCCATGTCCAGCACGCCGTTTTTGGTGAAGCTCAGCTGCTCCCGCAGGGCGATGGACGCCACGCTATAGTCCAGGCCGGACATTGTGAGACGCATCTCTCACTCCCCCCTTTTCACCAGAACCACCGAGAAGTACCCGGTGTTCTCCGGCATGTTGGCAAAGCGCTCCCAGACCTGCTCCCCCTCCATGCCGCAGTTGGCCACCAGAGAGGCGCTCTCCAGCAGGCCGTGGTCCGAAAGTTTTTCCTTCAGGGCCCCGATCTCCCGGCCGGCCTTCATAAAGACCAGGTTGGCGTCCACATCCAGACAGTCCTCCACATCCTTGTGGGAGGCCGGGACAATCAGCAGCCGCTGACTCTGCTCACACAGGCTGGTGTTCAGCCGGGCCGCCACCGCGCAGAAGGACGGCACCCCCGGCACCAGCACGGCCTCATACCCCCTGGCCAAGACCCGGCGGTGGATATACATATAGGTGGCATACACCGTGGGGTCCCCCAGGGTGATGAAGGCCACGTTTTTCCCTTTCTCCAGCAGCGCGCAGATGTCTCCGGCGATCCGATCGTGGGCGGCGTCCAGCACCGCCTGGTCCCGGACCATAGGGGTGACACAGATGAGCTGCTCCTTCCCCGCCACATACGCCTGGACGATGCCCAAAGCCGTCCGCTCCCCGCTGCCCTTGTCCGGCACGGCGATCACGTCCGCCTCCTTCAGGATGCGCACGGCCTTCAGCGTCAGCAGCTCCGGGTCGCCGGGTCCCACTCCCACTCCGTAGAGCTTTCCTCTTGTCATAACACGTTCTCCTTTATCGGATCATTCCGTTTTTCTCCGCCCTGCGCGGCAGAGCGCATTTCACATTTCCCGGGAAATTTCCGGCGCCGTCACTGCGCCGCCGTCTGGGCGTGGCGGACAAAGATCGCCCGGATGGCCGGGTTCTCCCCCAGCCCCTCCAAGAGACAGGTGGCCGTGTAGCCCCGCTCTGTCAGGAGGTTCTTCCAGGAGTCCGGCTCCTCGCCGGCCAGGTCGTTGCGGGCGTGGTCCCCGGCCACCACCATCAGCGGCGCCAGCAGGATCTCTTTCACGCCCCCCTGCTCCTCCAGGCGGCGGCAGACCTCTCCAAAGCCGGGGTAGCCCTCCACCGTGCCGATGTGGATATCTGCGCGCCCCAGGTCGTGGAGCACATACTCCAGCAGAGCGTAGACGGCGTTGGCGTGGTGCTCGGTGCCGTGCCCCATGTAGACCACGGCGCTGTCCGGGCGTTTCGCCGGCAGGCGCTCCAGCAGGGCCTTGGCCGCGGCGTGGTAGTCCTCCACCTCCGTCAGCAGCGGCGCGCCGAAGGTGAGGGAGGCAAAGCGCTCCACAAAGGGCAGGGCGTGGGCCATCATTTTGTCCCGCTCCTCCCCGTTCATCACATGGGTGGACTGAAGGACCACATCGGTATAACCCGCCTGGGCCAGGCGCTCCAGAGCCTCCTGGGTGTTGTCGACGGTGATGCCGTCCCGCTCCTTGAGGCGGCGGATGATCATGCCGCTGGTGAAGGCCCGGTAGAGGTCCCGGTCCGGGAAGGCCGCGGCCAAGTCCCGCTCAATGGCGGCGATATTTTTCTCCAGCGTGTCGTGGAAGGTGGTGCCGAAGGACACCACCAGAAGGGCCTTTTTCATCGCTCTTACCTCTCTCGTTTATTCCCGCGCGTTGCCGGAGGCCATATACAGCAGGGCGTTGCAGATGGTGGCGGCGATGTTGCTGCCCCCCTTGCGCCCCATGGCCACGATGTGTTCCCCGGGCATGGACGCCAGCAGCTCCTTGCTCTCCTCCACATTCACAAACCCCACCGGCACACCGATCACCAGGGCCGGCGAGAACCTCCCGGCCTCCATCAGCTCACAGGCCCGGACCAGGGCGGTGGGGGCGTTGCCGATGGCCAGGATCACCGGACCGGACAGCGCCGAAGCCCGCTCCATGGACACGGTGGCCCGGGTCTCCCCCCGCGCCTTGGCCTCGGCGGCCACGTCCTCGTCGGACATGAAGCACACCGCCTGGCCGCCGAATTTCCCCAGCACCTTCTTGTTGATGCCGGAGCGGGCCATCTGGGTGTCGGTGACGATGGTGCAGCCCGAGCGGATGGCGGTAAGGCCCGCCTCCACGGCGTTGGGCGTAAATTTCAGGTTCTTCACATAGTCAAAGTCCGCGCTGGTGTGGATGCACCGCTTGACGATGGGCAGCTGCTGCTGGGAAAAATCTGTCTGCCCCATCTCCGCGGTGATGATTTCCATACTGCGCTGCTCGATCTGAGCGGGAGCCACCCGCTGCAGCTGAACTTTCATGGTCACTCCTCCTTGTTGAGAATCCGGTAGATCCGGTCCATATC
>CALXDE010000187.1 GCA_944386965.1 uncultured Oscillospiraceae bacterium | reverse complement strand
TGACGGCGGTGATGTAGTCCGTGCCCAGGTGGTTCACCGCCGCCTGGATCAGGATGGAGCCGATGGCGGTGATGGAGTACTGCAGCCCCATGGGGAGGCCCATGCCGCACAGCACCCGGATGCGCCGTCCGTCCCACGCCCAGTCGCCCTTTTCCATTTTCAGCACCGGGAAGCCCCGGCACAGGCGGACCAGGCACCCGAAGCCCGCCACATACTGGGAGAAGATGGTGGCGAAGGCCGCGCCGAACACGTCCATGTGGAAGGTGACGATGCACACGATAGCCAGCACCACGTTGAGAAGAGATGCCGCCACCAGCCAGATCACCGGCGTGCGGCTGTCCCCCAGGGAGCGGAGGATGCCCGCGCACATGTTGTAGAGGAAGTAGCCGGGCATGCCGGCGAAGATGGTGACGATGTACAGCCAGGCCCGGTGGTAGATGTCCTCCGGCGTGTCCATCAGGGTCAGGATGTCCCCGCACAGGACCACGGTGGCGGCGGTGAGAAGGGTGCCGACAATCAGACACAGCCAGAGGCTGCCGGCAACATAGCGGCGCAGCTCCCGGTGGTTGCGGGCGCCGAACTGCTGGGCGATGGGGATGGCAAAGCCCCCGCACACGCCGGTGGTGAAGCCCACCACCAGGAAGCTGATGGAACTGGTGCTGCCCACGGCGGCCAGGGCGTTTCCGCCCAGGGTCTGGCCCACGATGGCCGTGTCCACCACGTTGTAGAGCTGCTGAAAGAGAAAACCGAACAAAATGGGGACCCCGAAGCTCAGCAGGAGCTTCATGGGGGAGCCCTTGGTCAAGTCCCTGGTCATTCGTATGCCTCCCAAAGAGAAATCGTACCTAATTATACGGGAGACGCGGCAAATGACAAGAAAAAGAATTGTAGGATTTTGATAAAAAGTTCTGGATACAATTGTGCAGACTGTACAGCAACATGGCGCCGCCTTGACAAAGCGCGGGGGTGCCGCCATAATGGACAGTACCGAAGAAAGGGGGAAGGGCATATGGCGGCAAAACGAGAGCCCTTTGGGCGGACGCGGGACGGCCGGGCGGTGGAGAAGATCACCCTGCGCCGGGGAAAGCTGGAGGCGGAGGTTCTGACCTACGGCGGCGCGGTGGCGGCGCTGCGGGTGCCGGACCGGACCGGAGAGGTCGTGGATGTGGTGCTGGGGTACCCGGTCCTCTCAGGTTACGAGGACAACGGCTGTTATCTGGGGGCACTGGTGGGGCGGTATGCCAACCGCCTCGGGGGGGCGAAGCTCACCATTGACGGCGTGACCTATCCCCTCTCAGCCAACGAGGGGACCAAGCAGCTCCATGGCGGGCCGGATGGATTCAGTTTCCAGGTGTTCACCGTGGCGGAGGCGGCGGAGGACCATGTGGTCCTCACCTACACCGAGCCGGCCGGGAAGAACGGCTACCCCGGGACGCTGACCCTCACCGCTGTCTACACGCTGACGGACCGGGGGCTGTCCCTGCAATATACCGCGGTCTGTGACAAGCCCACCGTGTGCAACATCACCAACCACAGCTACTTCAACTTAAACGGCTCCGGCAGCGCCATGGGCCATCGGCTCTGGGTGGATGCGGACGCCTTCACGCCCATCGACGCCGACAGCCTGCCCACGGCGCTCTCCGCGCCGGTGGAGGGGACGCCCTTCGACTTCCGCGCGGAGAAGACGGTGGGCAGAGACATTGGGGTGGACCACGAGCAGCTGCGTCTGGCGGGGGGATACGACCACAACTTCGTGCTGACGCCCAAGCCCGGCCTCCGGCTGGCGGCCCGGCTCACCGGGGACGTGTCCGGCATCGTCATGGAGTGCTGGACCGATCAGCCCGGCGTCCAGATCTACACCGCAAACTTCCTGGAGACGGACAGCCAGACCAAATCCGGCGCGCCCTATGGCAGGCGTCAGGCGGTGTGCCTGGAGACGCAGGCGCCTCCGGACAGCCCCAACCACCCGGCATGGGGGGATGTGATCCTCCGGCCGGGACAGGTCTATGACCGCGCCACAGAATACCGCTTCCTGTGAGAGAAAGCCGTGGGGCAGGGAACTCCCTGCCCCACGGCTTTTAGTCCGCGATATGGTCAATGACAGCGCCGCCCAGCACCTGTTCCCCGTCGTAAAACGCCACGGTCTGTCCCGGCGCGATGGCCCGCTGGGGGGCGTCGAACCGGACCAGCACCCAGCCGCCATCCAGAGGCGTGACGGTGGCGGAAGTCTCCGACTGGCTGTAGCGGATCTTGGCGGTCACGCGGAGGGGCCGGGCCGGCGTGTCAAAGGGGAGCCAGCTGACCTCGCGGCCCACAAGGCCGCTGTGAAACAGCGCGCTGTCCTCCGCCAGGGTGATCGTATTGCGCTCCGGGTCCTTTTCGGCCACATAGAGGGGGTGGGGCGCCGAGACGCCAAGCCCCCGGCGCTGACCGATGGTGTAGGCCTGCTGCCCCCGGTGGCGGCCGAGGGGGCGGCCGCTCTGGTCGATGAATTGCCCGGGCTCCAGACGGGTTCCGGCCTCCTCGGTGAGAAAGCGGACATAGTCCCCGTCTGGCACGAAGCAGATATCCTGGCTGTCCGGACGGCGGGCCACGGCCAGACCGGCCTCCTCCGCCGTCTGCCGGATGGCCTCCTTGCCGTGAGCGCCCACGGGGAGCACCAGATGGGAGAGCTGACGCTGGGTGAGCCGGCAGAGCATGTAGCTCTGGTCCCTGCGCCGCTCCGCTCCCCGCAGGAGCAGGGTCCGGCCGGTGGCCGGGTCCCGGGCGGTGGCGGCGTAGTGTCCGGTGGCGACGGCGTCAAAACCGTTCTCCAGAGCCCAGTCCAGAAAAGCGCCGATCTTGATATACCGGTTGCACACCACGCAGGGATTGGGCGTCTCCCCGCGGTTGTAGGCGGCGGCAAAGTCGGCGATGACCCGGCGGCAAAACGCCTCCCGCTCGTCCAGCAGGAAGAAGGGGATTCCCAGCTGCCCGCAGACTCGCCGGGCGTCGGCGGCGTCCCGCCGCGCCGTGCCGTAGTCGTGCATATGGATGTAAGCGCCGGCGATCTCATACCCCTCCCGGGACAGAAGCACCGCTGCGCCGGCGCTGTCCACGCCGCCGCTCATGGCCACCAGAATGCGCCGCATCTCAGAAGCCCCCTTCCCTCGGATGAATTGGAATCGGCTCCTATGATACCACAGACCGCCCGGCGGCGCAACAAAAAAGCGGCCCGGGAGCGCCTGCGCTCCCGGGCCGGAGGACCCGCTTCCGCCTGCCGAGCCGGAGGGGCCTGGGCGGCGGCTGAGATTGCCTGATGAAGCGCTATGCCAGCATCAGCTTCCGGCAGGCCTGAGCCAGCTCGTCCAGGGTGCTGCAGGGCACCATCTGGCAGAGCATGGACATGAGCTGGATGCTGCGGACATAGGGCCACTTCTGCGCCGGAATGGGGTTGAGCCAGAGGACCTTGCCCGCCTGACGCTTGGCCTCCTCCAGCGCCCGGGCGGCCCGGGGCAGGTCGATGGTCTTGGTGTCCGAGAGGATCAGCAGCGTGGCGGAGGGGCCCAGGGGGGAGGGGTGCAGGGCGCAGAGATGCTCCAGGGCGGTGCCCAGGTCCGTCCCCTTGCCGTAGAGCCCGGAGGAGCGGACATAGGCGCGGAAGGACTCCATGTTCTGCAGGGCAAAGGGGTCCACCTCATGGACCCCCTCGGAGAACAGGTAGGTCCGGGAGGACTCGGAAACCTCGCTCATAGACTTGATGAAGCGCAGGGCGAACTCCGAGAATTGGAGCATGGAGCCGGACACGTCGCACAGCAGCACCAGCCGCCGCCGGCGCCGCCGCTTTCGGCGGAAGGAGAGACGGTAGAAGCTGCCGCCCGTCTCCAGTCCCCGGCGGATGGTCTTTTTGAAGTCCAGCTT
>CALXDE010000186.1 GCA_944386965.1 uncultured Oscillospiraceae bacterium | reverse complement strand
GTATAGAAGTTTCGTGAAAAAGTGAATCCACCCGGTTTGTCCGGCATCATCCGCGATGCAACAAGCAATCTTGCCTGACAGGTTAGAAATAACAAGAATCTTGTTGCATGCCCCATGGTATCACAAGATTCTTGCTGTGTCAATAGAATTTTAACAAGTTTCTTGTTTGTTTGATTTGACAAAGCCAACTTTCTGGGGTACACTGGTTTCAGAGATCTTCGGAAAGGAGGCGGAGCGGCCATGAGTTTCGGACAGCGGATGCGGGAACGGCGGGAGGCCTTGGGCCTGAGCCGGGAGGTGCTGGCGGAGCGGACAGGGGTGACCCGTTCGGCCATCGGCAACTATGAGACAGGGGTCAGCTTCCCCAAGGAGGACGTGCTGCTGCGGCTGCTCCATGCCCTGCGGGTGGACCCCAACTATCTCTATCAGGACGATTTTCACGGGGAGGCTTTCCGGTGCAGCGCCGAGGAGCAGTCCCTGGTGGAGCAGTACCGGCAGCTGACTCTGACCGGGCGGCAGGCGGTGCGCGCGGTGCTGGGCGCGCTGCAGGCCTATCAGTCGGACCTGGAGCGCGCCGCGGCGCCGGAGGCAGTCCGGGAGATCCCTCTCTACCGCTACCCCGCCGCCGCCGGTTTCCCGGCGCCGGTGCCCGGGGAGGACTACGACCTGATCCCCGTTACCGGGGAGGTGCCCCGGGGCGCGGAGTTTGCCGTGGGTATCCAGGGGGACTCCATGGAACCCTATATCTCCGACGGCGGCGTGGTCTACGTCAACCGGGACCCCCTGGAAAATGGGGATGTGGGGATTTTCTGCGTGGACGGCGAGATGCTCTGCAAGCAGTATTACCGGGATGCCCTTGGGATGGTATACCTCTTTTCCCTCAATCGGGCCCGGTCCAGCGCGGATGTGGTGCTCCCCAGGGATTCCGGGCGGAGCCTGGTGTGCTTCGGACGGGTGATGCTGCCCAGCCGCCCCGCCATTCCCGGAAAAGGCTGATCCGCGCAAAAGCACCCCCGGCCGGCTGGCCGGGGGTGCTTTCCGCTTTTATGGGTCCCACTCCTCCCGCCAGAGCAGGCAGTCGGAGACATAGCTGAGGAGCAGCAGCCCAAACGCCAGGGGCCACAGGACGCTCAGCGGACCGATATAGCAGGAGAAGGGGACCTGCGGCGTCAGCAGCAGCCGCAGCGCCGCGTACAGCGCCAGGACGGCGGCAGACAGCCGCTGGGGCACCAGGGCCAGCAGAACATACCACCGCTGCCGGCGCTGGTCCCGGGCCCTCTCCCGGCGGCAGGCGGTCAGATCAATGACGTTACAGGTGGAACGGGTCATGGCGGTCAGCTCCTCTCCTTGTTTTCTGATGGGAGGATACCACCGAACATGTCCCAAAAACCGGACAGCGAGCGGTGCCGAAGCCCCTAGCGCCGGTCCCCGGGGTCCACCTGAGAGCCGAAGTAGAAGGTGATGACCATGGTGAACACGGTCATAAATTCCTGACTGCTGACCGCGCCCTGAATCGCCAGGTGCACAAAGGCCCCCGCCAGCAGCAGCGTCACAATGCTCTTGACGCTCAGCAGGCGCTCCAGTCGCTCTTTCATAAAAAAAGGCCTCCCCTGGCATGGTATGCCGGAGGAGGCGCCGCCGTTACGTTCGGGTGATGGTCTTTTCGTGGCATTTGGGGCAGGTGACCTCGATCTTTCCCTTGCCCCGGGGCAGACGCAGGCGGGTCCCGCACTTCCTACAGCGGATATAGCGGTGAGCCCGGTCCCGCCGGCGATAGTTCCAGTCCCGCAAGGCCCGTCCCTTGGGCCCCCACCACTGGAGGAAGCGGGCGTTCTCCGCCTGGCGCTTCTCCAGATTCCGGGAGAAGGCCCGGAAGATATACACCAGCGCCAACACCGTGGACAGGGTGTTGAACAGCGTGTAGACCCACACATGGGTGGTCAGGGGAACCACCAGCATACTCAGCAGCAGCACCGCCAGGTACAGCACAAAGATGGCCCAGTTCAGGGCGTCCGCTCCGTTGCGCCCGTACAGAATCCGGGCCATGCCGCCCCGCAGCTTGTCGAAAAATCCGCTCATTCCATCGACCTCGTCGTCCGTTTGTGCCTATTGTACCGCCTAAATATGAACAAATATAGTCTCCGGCGGAAAAATTTCAAAAAATCCCGGGACACGGAAGCGGGGCGGCCCGTTTGCCGCCCCGCTCTGTCTCAGGATTCACCCTTTGGCGCGCCGGAAGCGCCGCCCGAGGGCTTGCGCCGCCTTGGCCTGCGCCGCCGGTGGCTGCCGGAGGACGCGGACGCCCCCTCCGCCTTCCCCGGCTGCTCGCCGGAGGCGCGCTGGCCGCGCTTGTCCGCCTTCTCCGGGGCAGGCTTCTCGCTCCGGCGCTCGGCGCCGAAGCGCCGGTCGGCGGCGGCCTTCTTCTCCGCGGTCAGATCCCCGCTGGCCTTCACGGCAATCCGTTCCACCTTCCCCTCGTCCTGCCGGGGAGGTTCCCGCTTCTCGGCGTTCTCCCGCCGGGGAGCGCCGTCCCGCTCCTTGCCGCGGTTGCGTCCGCCCCGGCTGCGCCGGCGGCGGCTGCCCTCCCGCTTCTCGGCGCTCTTCTGCTCCGACTGCTGGACCGGGTCTGCCTCCAAAGGCTGCTCGGTGAAATCAAAGGCGCCCAGGAAGAACTCGTCCCGGGGCTTCTCCGGCCGGACAAAGCGCTCCGGGCGCTTCTCGGGAATCTCGATCCCCTCCCGGCTGCCCTTGCCGTTGCGCAGGATCTGCAGCTCACAGCCCTTGTAGGGCCGGGGCGTCTCCGGGGATTCGTCCAGGCGGACCTTGACCTCCTCCCGCAGCAGATCCACGCTGCACACATTGCCGGGCCCGTCGGGGGTGTTGACAAAGGAGTCGTTCTTGGGCATGCGCTTGGCCGCGTCCTCATAGGCGTTCTGCTCGTACTTCAGGCAGCACATCAGCCGCCCGCAGGTGCCGGAGATCTTGGCGGGATTGAGGCTGAGATTCTGGGTCTTGGCCATCTTGATGGACACGGGCATGAAGTTGTCCAGAAACTGGCTGCAGCACAGGGGGCGGCCGCAGATGCCAAGCCCCCCCACCATCTTCGCCTCGTCCCGCACGCCCACCTGCCGCAGCTCGATGCGGGAGCGGAAGACGCCGGCCAGGTCCTTGACCAGTTCCCGGAAATCCACCCGCCCCTCGGCGGTGAAAAAGAAGATGATCTTGCTGCCGTCGAAGTTGCTCTCCACCCGGATCAGCTTCATCTCCAGCTTGTGGGCGGCGATCTTCTTCTCACAGATGGCAAAGGCCTCCTTCTCCCGGCTCCGGTTATAGGCGGCGGTGCGGCAGTCGTTCTCCGTGGCCAGGCGCACCAGGGGGCGCAGAGGCTTGACCACATGCTGGTCCGGCACCATATGGTTGCCCTCCACACAGGTGGCGAACTCATTGCCCGAGGCGGTTTCCACGATCACCTGCTGTCCGGCCTCCACCGGGATGCCGTGGGGATCAAAGTAATACGTTTTGCTTCCATTGCGAAAATGGACGCTGATGACTTCTGTCAAGGGAAATTCCCTCCTTCTGATAAATCGTCACAGCCGGGGTGAGGGCCCGGCGACCCGGCCCAGCTCCACCGCCAGGGCCCCGGCCACATGGCCCACGCCCAGGTTGAAGCGCAGCTGCCCGGCAAACTCCCGCAGGAGATCCGCCGCGGCGCTGAGCTGCCGGCGGCTGAGGTGGGGGCAGAGATTTTCCCCGCCGCAGCCCGAGGCCGCCAGCAGGGACTGTCCCACCAGCTCCCAGGTGTGCTCCAGCAGGGACTGGAGATCCTCCCGGCTGATCTTTCCGACCTCCAGGGCGGTGAAAAAGGACGCCAAGCCCAGGCTGTCGCCCCGGTCCAGCAGGGCGCACAGCTCCTCGGCCCGGCTGTCGGCGGTGATGACGGCCGCGTCTTCGTCGCCCAGGTTCCACTCCACACACCGGGAGCGCACCGTGGGCAGCAGCACGGCGCTGTTGGGCGCGCAGAAGAGGAACGCCGCGTGGGACGGTCCCTCCTCCAGCACCTTCAGCAGCACGTTCTGGGCCTTGGCGTCCAGCAGGGCGCAGTCGGGGAAGATGTAGACCTTCCTCCGCCCCTCGTTGGGGAGGACATAGGCGTCGGACCGGAGGCGGCGCAGGACGTCCATGGAGATCATCTTGTGCTCCGGGTCCTCCACCACCGTCACATCCGGGTGGATGCCGGCGAGGACCTTGCGGCAGGGGCCGCACCGCCCGCAGGGAGGATGTTCCCCCGCGCACTCCATGGCCGCGGCCAGATAGCGCCCCGCCGCCGGCAGGTCCCGGTGGCCGGTGAGAATGATGGCGTGGCTGAGCTGGCGGCGCTCCGCCAGCAGCCGGACGCGGCGGGCCAGCCCCGTCTCCGCCGGAATCGGCATGTGTTCCATTCTGTGTTCTCACCCTCTCCGGAATCCCTGCTTGGTGGTGCAAAATCACATCTATTTTACCACACTTTTTCGCAAAAAAGCAACACAAGACTATATGTGAATATTTTAACGGCTGTTTTTGCTGCTTTTCTTCTTTTTGCACAAAAAAACGAATGAAATTTTACACTTTTTATCTTGCAAAACGGCGGAAACTTTTCTATAATATAAGCCTCTGAGTGTCTTGATGAAAGAAAACGTTTTACAGGAGGATGCATTGTGAGCAAAAAGTTTGTCTATCTCTTTTCCGAGGGCAACGGAAAAATGCGCGAACTGCTGGGCGGCAAGGGTGCCAACCTGGCAGAGATGACCAATCTGGGTATGCCTGTACCCCAGGGCTTTACCATCACCACCGAGGCCTGCACCCAGTACTATGAGGACGGCCGCCAGATCAACGCCGAGATTCAGGATGAGATCATGGAGTACATGGGCAAGCTGGAGGAGATCACCGGCAAGAAGTTCGGCGACAAGAACAACCCCCTGCTGGTGTCCGTCCGCTCCGGCGCCCGGGCCTCCATGCCCGGCATGATGGACACCA
>CALXDE010000185.1 GCA_944386965.1 uncultured Oscillospiraceae bacterium | reverse complement strand
GCTCTCCCTCGGGAGAGCCGGCGCCGCGCGGGAGTCAGGAGCTCAGACGGACCGGACGGTCTTTCCGGCGCCCAGGCTGTCGATGATGGTGATGACCAGACCCCGGATACTGTTCTCCGTGGTGCGGTAGGGGGCGATGCGCAGGGTGTAGCACCGGCCGTTCATGGCGGTGACCTCCCGGTCGATGGACACCAGGTCCTTCAGGACGGACTTGGCATCCTCCTCAATATCCTCGTCCGGGAAGCTGTGGGCAAAGATCTGGATATTCCGGCCGATGTCGTGGTCCATGAGCTGGAACTCCCGGCCCACATACTCGGTAAACTTGCGGATGTTCAGATCCCCGTCCACAAAGAGAATGCCGATCATGGTGGAGGAGAGGAAGTTGGACAGGTCGTTGGTCATGGTGGTCAGCTCGTCCAGCTTCAGCTGGTGCTCGGTATTGACGGTATACAGCTCCTCGTTCACCGACTGCAGCTCCTCCGTGGAGGACTGGAGCTCCTCGTTGGCGGTGAGCAGCTCCTCATTGGCCGCCTGCAGCTCGCCGTTCACCGTCTCCAGGCGCTGGATGGTGGAGCGCAGGTCGCTCTGGGAAACCTGGAACTCCCGCTCCAGGTCGGCAATACGCCGGGCGGCGGTGGCATCGATATCGTATTTCTCCACGATTCCGCCTGTCTCCGCGGTCCGGTGCTCCAGGAAGAGCACAGCGGTCAGCTCGCTCTCCCCGCCCGCGTCGTTGGGGACCGGCTGAACCAGCAGGTCGATGACCTTGCGCCCCGATGGGCAGTCCACCGCAATGTCGGTATAGGTCACCGGGGCATGCTCCGCGCGGCAGCGGCTCAAAGCCGTGGCCGCCACCAGGGACAGGTCCTTGTTCACCATGCTGAAAAAGTTCAGCGTGGCCTTTCCCGGGGCCAGGGTCAGATAGTCCGCGTAGCTGCCGAAGAAATGAAGCACCGTGTCCTCCTCGTCCAGGACCACAGAGGCCGGCAGGAACGTCTCCAAAAACTTGGTATACAGGCCCTCCGAGACGTTGTTCTCGCTCTGTCCGCTGCTGGTGTGGATATTTTTCAGGGAGATCGCCTGGATATTGGGGATGTTGAAGGTGGGCGGCGTCAGATCCTCCACCTTTCCCTCCCCCTTGTGCACATAGATCTTCTCCGCGCCGCACACGGGCTTGAACAGGCTCACATACTCCCCGGCCGTCTCGCTCTTGCCCAGGAACAGGTAGCCCCCGTTTTTCAGGGCCGAATGGAAGATGGCGAACAAGCCCCGGCGGAGCACCGGCTGGAAATAGATCATCACATTCCGGCAGCTGATCAGGTCCAGCTTGCCGAAGGGGGGATCGGAGAACATGTTGTGGGTGGCAAAGACGATCATCCGCCGGATCTCCTTGGAGATCTGGTACTGATCGTTCTGCTTCAGGAAGAACTTGGCCAGCCGGTCGGGGGTGACGTCGTCAATGATATTCTCGGAGTAGAGCCCCTTGCCCGCCTGCTCGATGGCCCGGCTGTCCACATCGGTGGCAAAAATCTTCACATCCCGCTGCACCTGCAGCTCGTCCATTGTCTCCCGGAAAAGGATCGCGATGGAGTAGGCCTCCTCGCCGGTGGAGCAGCCGGCGCTCCACACCCGGATGGGCTCGTTCTCCTTGGCCCGCTCCACGATCTTGTAAATGGCATTGTACTTGAGCTTCTCAAAGAACGCCGGGTCCCGGAAGAAATTGGTGACGCCGATGAGGATCTCCTTGATGAGGATATTGACCTCCTCGGAGTTGTCCCCCAGCAGCCGGGCAAACTCTGCGAGACTGGCGCTGTGGGTGACCAGCATCCGCCGCTCGATGCGCCGGAGGATGGTGGATCGCTTGTAGTAGGTAAAGTCGATGCCGCTGGCGTTTTTGAGAATCGTATAGATATGGGAGAGCGTCTCCTCCTCAGAGAAGAGCACGTCCTCATCGGAGAGGGGCCCGTCGTTGGGCGGAGTCCGGAGAAGCACCGGCGTGGAGGAAAAATTCAGGATCTCATCGGCGATCTCCTCCGGGGAGAGGATGAAGTCCGCCAGGCCTGTATTGATCACGCTGCGGGGCATGCCGTCGAACTTGGCGGTTTCCGGGTCCTGGGCAATGACCAGGCCCCCGTGCTCCTTGACCGCCTTGATGCCGTTGGTACCGTCGGACCCGGTACCGGAGAGCACCACCACAATGGCGTGCTCCTTGCATTCCTCCGCCAGGGAGGCGAAGAACGCGTCGATGGGGTGGTTGAGGGTGCCGGAGACGTAGTCATACAGTATCAGCTTCCGGTCCTTAATCACCATGAACTTTTTCGGCGGGATCAGGTAAACCGTATCCGGTTCCACCACCATTCCGTTTTCCGCCTGCAAAACAGCCATCTCCGTGTGCTTTCCCAGGATATCCGCCATCAGGCTCTTATAATCCGGGGAGAGATGCTGCACCACGACAAAACTCAGGCCGCTGTTGTTGGGCATGTGGCCAAAGAATTGCTGCAGCGCCTCCAGACCGCCGGCCGACGCCCCCAGGCCGATGATCAGCGGGGCGGCAGACCCGGTTTCCGTCTGCGCGTGGTTGGTGTCGTTTGTCATGGTCATGCTGCGATCCTCCTTTTTATTCTGTCACCCGCTGCGGAACCCTATCCCGCAGATACTTCTCTTCAAACTGCTCCGCCGGCAGGGGCCGGTCAAAATAATACCCCTGGGCATAGCGGCAGCCGGCCTCCTGCAGCGCGGCAATCTGGGCCGCGGTTTCCACGCCCTCGGCAATGCAGCGCATACCGTTGGTCTGGCAGATCCGCACAATATCCCGCACCAGCATCTGGTTGATGGCGTTGCCCGCCAGCTTGGCAATCAGGCTCCTGTCCAGCTTCACCGTGTCGAAGCGCACATTGGCAAAGACGGAGATATTGGCATACTGGGAGCCAAAGTCGTCCAGGCTGAGGCGGATGCCGTGCTCCCGGAAGCGGTCAATCACCCCCTGGAATTTGGAGGCCTCCACATGGACCGCGCCCTCGGTGACCTCCAGCTCCAGCGTGTCGGGAGGAATCTGGGGGTAGCGGCTCTGAATGGCCAGCACAGAGGCCAGCGCGCTGGGGTTGAACAGGGTGAGCCGGGAGAAATTCACCGATATGGGCACGATCCCCAGCCCGTCCTCCCGCCACTTGTCCAGGATGGCCAGCGTCCGGTTGAGGACAAAGAGGTCCAGCTCCCGAATCGTTCCGCTGCGCTCCATCTCCTCCACGAACTGGCCGGGAGACATGACCGTCCCATCCTCCCGCACCCAGCGGGCCAGAGCCTCCGCCCCGCACAGCGCGCCGCTGCGCATATCGATCTTGGGCTGGAGGTACACGGTAAACTGGCCGCCCTCCGGCGCCGCCTCGCCGCTCTGGGCCGCATCATCGCCGCCCGCCGCCATGCTGTATGGGTTCAGCGCGTCCTGTTCACAGCGCATCATGGTCCTGGCCTCGTCCACCAGATTCTTGCCGGTGAACACACCGTCGGCCCAGGTATGGCCCAGGCGCAGCGTTCTGGGATAGCGGCGCTGCAGGTTGAAGCGCAGGCGGTTGCACCGCCCCACAAAGACCTGATAGGTGGTGTTGGGGCACAGCGCCACGAATTCCGCGTCCCAGGTGCGGAAGAGCAGCTCCGGCCCGAAGATGTCCGTCAGCGTTTTGGAGACGCACCAGAGCAGGCGGCTGCCGTATTCAAAGCCCAGGCTGCTGTTGATGGTGGCCAGGTGGGGAATATCCAGGCAAACCGCCCCCAGGGAACTGAGGCTGTCGGAATTGAAGGAGTAGATCCGCTCCATGTAGGTGCGCAGATTCGGCAGCTCCGCCAGGCGCTGAATGGCGCCGTTCCCCGGCAGCACGCCCCCGGCCTGGAACCGTTTCCGCTCCCGGAGGATGTGGGGGATCAGGGTGCTGAACAGCGCCGCGTCCGCCGGATGCTCCCGGGAATTCTCCACACACAAAAATCCCCTGACCTCTTCCCGCTCCACCAGGGGAAACGCCGTGAAATACCAGGGACCGGGATCGATCGTCTCCCCGTCCGCCATCAGCGGCCGGGTTCTGGTGAGAAACACCGGCGCCTGCTCCTCCATGCACCGCTTGAGCAGCGGAAAGCGGTCCAGCAGCATGCCCGACACCGTCTGCTGAATGCTGTGCCGCCGCTTATCCGTCCACTCATAGGGCATGGTCACCACATGGCGGTTCTCCGCCAGCACAAGGATATACACCCGGTCGGCGTGATAATACGTTCCGATATAGCTGAGCACACTCCCGATGGATGTCTCCAGGGAGTCGGCGGACAGCATGGAGGACACACAGTCAAAGGCCACGTCCTTCTCCCCGTCGGACAGGGGGCGGCGCATCTCCGCGTGATGGATTGTGACCCGGTCATCCTCGCCGCTGGTCTGAAGCTCCGTCCAGGTCCAGTCGTCGTCCTCGTGGGGGAACGCCACGGTATCCGCCGCGGCGTTCTGCCAGAGCTGGCAGAGGTTGGACGCCTGCGTCAGCATCGCGCCATAGCTGGCCTCCGACGCCGGCATGCAGGACATTCCCGCCACAAAGCGCAGGGTCCCCATGGGAAGCGAGGCCCCCAGGGTCATGCGGACAAAGGTAAATGTCTCCTCCAGCTGGTTGCGCAGGGAGAGCCTTGTGCGGGCCCGGGGGAAAAAGATCAGGACCTGATCGGTGCTGTACTGCCCCACCACACAGCTGCTGCCCAGGGAAACCGACAGGGCCGCGGCGATGTCGCTTCGGGTCTGATTCATGACCGCCGGATCATTGGCAAAGCGCTTGATGAGCCCGCCCAGCCGCACCAGCGCCATGGCGCAGTCCTCACCGCCCCGCCCGATCAGGGCCTCCACCAGCGCGCGGGTGGTCCTGCGGTCGTACAGGCGGGTGACCGGGTCCCGGCCGATCTCTCCCCCCAGCACCGCCTCCCAGCGGTGCCGGCGGTCCAGCTGGATGAGATAGAAGAACAGATACACATCCTGACTCAGCGGGTCCTCTGTCAGGTTGATCACCTGGCCCACCCAGCGGATGTTCCCGCCGCCGTCGATCCGCCGGTATTCCGCGGACAGCCAGCGCTGCCCGTCCTCATACAGCGCCAGCAGCGCATCCCGGTCAAAATACCGGGCGAAGTCCCGCCGGTCATCCTCGGAGAACAGCTTGGCCGCCTCCGTCCGCAGAATGTGGGCGCAGGTCCACTCCCTGGCCCGCCCGCTGAGGTCCTTTCCCTCCGACCACAGCTCCCGGATAGTATCCTGGGTCAAATTGGCCCGCATCCCCACAATCAGGTCCGGGGCCAGCGCCTCCGGCAGGGGGCGCTGGTGGGAGGATCTGGCCTCCTGCCCCACAAAGTTCTGGGGCAGCGCCTCAATGATTCCCACCGCCTTGAGCGGCTGCCCCGCCTCGTCAAGGAGCATCCGGTAGGACAGGGCGGCCCAGCCATAGCAGCCGGTGTCCTGAAATTGAATGATAAAGTTGCCGTAATCCTGTACCCGTCCCCCCAGCAGCTCCTGGGCAAATTCCCGGAAGCGGGGCACGGAGTTGGGGTGAATCCAGCCATCGGCGATCAGAGCATCCGGAAACGACTTGGACGGGCCGGAGGCGCCGGTCCCCCCCTCCCGGTCGAACAGGCGGAAGGTCCTGTCCGGGATATCCACCTCCCAGAGGTGCTGTGTCGTCTGATCAAAGGCCGTCTGCAGCCGCTCGTTGATCTCCTGGAGGCGGTGCTCATTCTCCTTGAACCGGGAGATATCGGTGGTGGTCACCAGCATCACCGGATACGGGCTGTCATACTCCACCCGCACCGCCCGGATATGCCACCAGGCCCAGCGCGCTCCGCCGGCGGAGACGCGGTGGATGTGGTCCACCGTCTGCTTGCGCTCCAGGCCCTCCCGCAGCACCCGCTCCACCTCCAGCAGATCGTCCGGGTGGATCAGCTCCGAGAGCGGCAGCGGAAGGTTGTAAGCCGCAGGCTGCACCCCGATGATCCGGTAAAAGCTGGGGCTGACATAGATCAGGCGGAGTACCTCCCCCATCTCCAGCAGGGCCACGCCGCTGTCCATAGACTCCAGCAGACCGGTGATGGAGATGGTGTTCACCGGGTGATACTGCTCCTTGGCAGATGGCTTCCCATCCGCGCCGCGGCTGATATAAAAGCTGTTCCGCCCCGCTCTCTTCGCCGTATACAGGGCCTGGTCCGCCGCATGATAGAGCTCATCAAACGTCACGCCGCTCCCGCTGGCCAGGCAGGCGCCGGCGCTGGCGGTCAGCGCGACGTGGGGGTCGTCGCCCAGCACGATCTGCAATTTTTTGCAGATGGTTTCCCCCTTCTCCCGAATCAGCTCCTCTGTCAGCGCGCCGGTCAGGAAGATGACAAACTCATCTCCCCCCAACCGACCCACAATGTCGCTGGCCCGGAAGATGCCGGACAAAATCCTGGCACAGTGGCGGATGGCCTGATCCCCCGCCTGATGGCCCAGGGTGTCGTTTACCTGCTTGAAATTGTCCAGGTCCACGATCATCAGCGCGCAGACTTCCTCCGGACGCATTGCCGCCAGGCGCTTTTCAATATATTGTTCAACGGTCATGCGGTTGAGCAGGCCGGACAGGGCATCCTTGGTGGCCCGCTCCTTCAGCTCCTCAAATTGTTTCTGGAAGCGCTGTTCCGCCAAAAGCCGCTCCTTCGCCGCTTGATTTGCTTCCTGCATATCCTGCATACTGTGTATCCCCTCAGTTTGAGTAAATTTTGGGAATGGGAGAGCCGCCGCTCCGACGCGGCCATCCTCTGACACGGATTCATTTTGAAACAGGGTATCCGCCGCGCAGCCGATAAAATACCGCCTTAACTCCACGCGGCAGAGTATCTTGCCCGCAAAAACGCTTTCAATCGGATCAATCGAAGGCATCACGATTACCATACTTTTCCATAATACCACAGAATATACCAAAAGAGAAGCATGTTCCCTTAAAAATTTGTTCTGGACGCCGGAGGAATCCTCTCTGGGCGCGCGCCGCGGCACCGCGAGATCCAAAAACGTCGAAAAAGCCCATTGCTGTACATCGTACGCTTGTACAGCAATGGGCTTTTTACTTCTTGCCCCCCTTCCGGGGGAACGGACTTTCTCAGACCAGCTCGATCATTGCAGTCAGCCTCGCGCTAAGCGCCGCCTAACGGCGGTTGCGCTCGGCACACCCGCCTGCGGGCGGGCGCACCCCAAGGGTACTTGGTCGGGCGCTATGCGCCCTCGGGCGTCGGCTCCGCCTCGACTGCCTGTTGTCTCGCCTCTCAGACCAGCTCGATCATTGCAGTCTCGGCGGCGTCGCCGCGGCGCACACCGGTGCGGGTGATGCGGGTATAACCGCCGTTGCGCTCCGCATAGTTGGGGGCGATCTCCTTGAAGATCTTCTTCACCACATCCTCACGGGTGATAAAGGTCATGGCCTGCCGATAGGCAGCCAGGTCGCCCTTTTTCCCCAGGGTGATCATCTTCTCAGCCAGGGGGCGGATCTCCTTGCAGCGGGTGACGGTGGACTCCATCTTCCCCTTGTCCAGGAAATCGGTCACCTGCTGACGGAGCATCGCTCTGCGCTGGTCGGT
>CALXDE010000184.1 GCA_944386965.1 uncultured Oscillospiraceae bacterium | reverse complement strand
GTGGCACTGACGTCCAGCACCCCCTCGGCGGACAGTTGCACGGCGTAACCGTTGACACGGCCGCCGCTGGTGTAGAAGGTCAGGACCAGTTCCGAGCCCTCGCCCAAGGCGTAGGTGGAGGTGTAGGTCGGGCCGGACTGGGTAAAGGCGCTGTCGGCGCATAGATCGTTGATGACCGCCAGCACGTCGCTGGTGGTGGCGGTGGCGTCGGCGAGGGGCAGATCCGAGAGGAACTGCTCCAGATATTCCGTGAACGTCAGATCCCGGGCGGCCTGGGCCTGCTCCATCAGGGTCTGGTAGTCCATGCCGTACACCCGCTCCATCATGCCGCCCATGTCCAGGAGGGCAGGCAGGTCCAACCTGCACCACAAGTTATCCCCGCCAATCAGCGCCGCGGAACTGATGTAGTAGACCCCGGTGTCCATGTCAAAGCGCATCTCCATGTCAACGCCCTCACGAAGGGCCTCGGACAAGTCCTGGCCGGAGAAGGCCATGCTGGCGGCGAAGTCGGCTTTGGTGGCGCTGGTGAGCATCTCATACTCCCCGGCGACGGCAATGTTCTCCCCCTCCGCGGTCATATCCATGGTGAAGTCCCCGGTGACCTTGTAGTTCCGCTTGGCAAAGGAATTGCTGTAGGCCATGTACCGGTCCATCAGCGTATAGGTTTCGGCGTTGGCGGCCAGGATGGCGGCGGTGTCGTCAATAATGGCCGTGCGAGTGCTGCCGTCCCAGCCAACGTTGCAGCCGGCGGCCTGGGCCACAAAGCGCAGAGGCACCAGAGTGCGGCCGGTGGCGGCGTCCACATAGGCCGCTGCGTCGGTTTCCAGCGTCTCACTCTCCCCGTCCTTCGTGACGGTGACGGCGGCTTCCCCCTCGGTGAGGGTGATGGTGAGGGTATCCTTTACCGCGGTGGCGGTACGCGTCTCAGCGTCCCAGGTGATGTCCTCGTCGGCAAAGCCCAGGGCGGTAAAGGTGGAGCGCAGAGGGATGTACGTGCGGCCGTCCACGATCTGGGGGGCGGCGTCGGTGAATTCCACGGTCTGGCCGTTGACCAGGACGGCAGGGGCGTCGGCATCCGCGGCCACGGCGGTGACGCACAGGGACGCGGCCAGCACAGCGGTCAGCGCCAAAAGGCGCAGCAGCTTCTTCATGGCAAATAGCTCCTTTCAAAGTAGACAGGGTTGTGCCCTTGGCCCCATCATAACATCCCCGGAAACGCAAGTCCAGTCCTATTTTTCGGAAATTTGCAGGCTTTGCGCGGGGAGCGGACCGGAGCGGGTATGGCTGGGAAAAGGCACCGGGGACGCTGACGCGTCCCCGATGCCTTTTTGATCCGATTTACTCCCCCAGCAGCTGCTTCTCTACATTCTCGAAGCCCAGGCGCTCGACCGTGTCGGCAAAGCGCTCGCCGGCGATCCCCTGGTCCCGGAACAGGGTGATGGCCTTCTCCACCACGTCCAGGACCTCCTCCCGGCTGGTAAGCACCCGGCTGAGGAACCGGCCCCGCGCCACCTGCTTGCCCCAGCGGCCGCCGATGTAGACCCGATAGCCGTCCACATGCTCGTCAAAGGCGTGGAAGGGGCACTTGCCGATGCAGCGGCCGCAGTGGTTGCACTGCTCGGCGGGCACCACGATCTTGCCGTTTTCCACGTGGGCGATGTGAATGGGGCAGGCCTTCTCGATCTGGCAGACCTTGCAGTCCCTGCACTTGTCATAGTCCACCCGGGGAACGCGCTGGCCGATGATGCCCACGTCGTTCAGGTCGGGCTTGACGCAGTTGTTGGGGCAGCCGCCCACGGCGATCTTGAACTTGTGGGGCAGCTTCACATCGTGCCAGCCCTTGTAGAACCGCTCGTGGATCTCGTGGGACAGGTCAAAGGTGTCGATGAGCCCGTACTGGCAGGTGGTCCCCTTGCAGGACACCACCGGGCGGACCTTGGGACCGGTGCCGCCGGTTTCCAGGCCGGCCTTCTCCATCAGGAAGGCCCGCAGGGGCTCGATGTTGTCAAAGGGCACGTCCTGAATCTCCACGGTGAGGCGGGCGGTCATGGCGACCTCGCCGCTGCCGAATGTCCGGGCGGCCTGGGCGATGACATCCATCTCCTGGCTGGTGATCTTGCCGTTGCGGGTGATGACCCGGGCGTTGAAGGTGTTGCCGGTGCGTTTGTCCATCAGGAAGCCCAAACCCTTGACTCGGGCGATCTCCTCGGCGGGGATGGAGGCGCTGGGGGCGGTTTTGGTTTCGTTCATAGCCATTCTCCTTCTCGTAAGTGGGTTTTCTCTCTGCTTGTCAACAAACTCAGACGCCCTGGGCCTGCCGGTGGCAGCACAGGGGCTCGTCGCGGCACTCCGGCCGCATCTTTTCGCAGACCGCCACATCCCCGCCGGCGATGGTCAGGGACTCCCCCCGGACCAGGGCTCGGGCGATCTTGCTGCGGGCGTTTTCGTACATGCGGGTGACAGTGGTCCGGGAGATGTGCATTTTTTCCGCGCACTGCTGCTGGGAGAGGTGAACGTAGTCCAGGAGGCGGACAACCTCGTACTCGTCCAGCCCCAGGGTGATCCCCTCCCCTCCGCCGGTTCCCCCGGCGGGGACAAAGCGGGTGACCTTGGGCCGGGAGCAGATGCAGCGGCATTTGGTGGGACGTGCCATAGTGGTCCTCCTGCTCCAGATTGCCCATCCATCATATCGCAATTATGAACATATGTCAATTATAAAATCAGTGACATTTCTGCCGGCCTTTCCAGGCGTTTTTATCAATTTTGTCCACGGCCGGTCAGAAAAATCTCCCCACAACCGCCTCATGGCGGAGCGCCTGCCGCTCTCCGCCCGCCAGGGCGGCGCGCCGGTCCGGCCGCAGGGGCGGATCTCCCGGCGGATTGGAAGCATCCGCGCCGCTTTTGTGCACAAATCCCTTGACGTCAGCGCGCTTCCGGGTGTTAAATGAAATTGTAGCGCTTTCCGCGCGCAGGCAGCGCGGAAACGGAAGTGAGGAGGAACGCATATGAAAAAATTAGGATTTGGTATGATGCGCCTGCCCCTGCCCAACCCGGAGGTACAGAGCCAGGTGGATCTTCCCCAGGTATGCGCCATGGTGGACACCTTTCTGGAGCGGGGGTTCACCTATTTTGACACGGCGTACATGTACCACGACCACAACAGCGAGCGCATTGTCCGCCAGGCGCTGGTGGAGCGGCATCCCAGGGACAGCTTCACCCTGGCCACCAAACTCCCCCTGGCCCTGATGAAGGACGGCACGCCGGCGGACCAGGAGCGGATCTTCAACGAGCAGCTGGAGAAGTGCGGGGTGACGTATTTCGACTACTATCTGCTCCACTGCCTCAATCAGGAGAACTATGCCCGGGCCCAGCGCCTGGACAGCTTTGCTTTCCTGCGGGAGAAAAAGGCCGCGGGTCTAGCCAAGCACATCGGTTTTTCGTTCCACGACACCGCCGCGCTGCTGGACGAGATTCTTACCGCGCACCCGGAGGTGGACTTCGTCCAGCTGCAAATCAACTATCTGGACTGGGACAGCGAGAATGTCCAGTCCCGCAGGTGCTATGAAGTCGCCGTCAAGCACGGCAAGCAGGTGGTGGTGATGGAGCCGGTAAAGGGCGGCATTCTGGCTCATGTGCCGTCTCAGGCCGCCAAGCTGCTCCAGGACGCCCATCCGGACTGGTCTGTTCCCTCCTGGGGCATCCGCTACGCCGCCAGCCTCTCCAACGTGATGGTGGTTCTCAGCGGCATGTCCACTCTGGGTCAGGTCCAGGACAACACCGGCTACATGTCGGACTTCCAGCCTCTGGCCGCGGCGGACCAGCAGGTGCTGGCACAGGTGGTGGAGCTCATCCATCAGGCCTGGGCGATCCCCTGCACCGCGTGCCGCTACTGCGTGGAGGGCTGTCCTCAGCACATCGCCATTCCGGAGTATTTCGCGCTGTTCAACTCCAACCGCCAGATGGAGGGGAAGGGCCTTGATGTGTTGAAGGGGCGTTACGCCATGCAAAGCAAGGATCACGGCAAGGCCTCCGACTGTGTGGCCTGCGGCCAGTGCGAGGGCGCCTGCCCCCAGCACATTGAGATTATTCACTGGCTGAAAGAGGTTTCCGCCACCTTTGATGCCTGAGGCGTCTGACTCTCAGGCGCTGTACGAAAAAGCACATAGATCGACACTTCCTGCCGCGGGTGATTCCGGTCTGCGGCGGAGGCCTCCGAAACAGGAGGGGACAGGCCGTCCGCGCGGCACTGCCCCTCCTGTTTTTTGCTTCAGCGTGCTGCGCGGCGGTAAAACGGGGCGGTTATCGAAGCTGGGACTGGGGCGGCCGCGTTGGCCGAAAAATCTGTGCATGGCGGTCCGCGCCAGGAGAAAGATTGGGGGGAGGTCGCGCGGCGGCGTGGAGTGGATTTTGAGAGAATTTTTTGCACCGGTTTTCTGCGCTTTTGAAACTCCATAGAAAATCCAAAAAATCGTTGTTTTCAAAAGGAAATTAAGCAAAACACTCGGTAAAAGTTTTTCTGTAAGGGGAGTATTACCGCCCCTTAGGAATAGGAGTTTCAATAGCGGGACACATTGAAAAACAAAGGAAATCAAAAGGAGGAAGATCACGCATGGTAGACATGGCGGTAGACAAAGGCGGGAAAACCGGGCGGAAGAAAAGCCGGAA
>CALXDE010000183.1 GCA_944386965.1 uncultured Oscillospiraceae bacterium | reverse complement strand
CTCCCCCTTCTGCTTCAGAGCCGCGTTGACCCCGGCCACGAAGCCCTGGACCGCCGCCTCCTCGTACCCGGAGGAGCCGCAGAACTGGCCCGCCCCATAGAGGCCGGGGACCCGCTTCGTCTCCAGCGTGGGCAGCAGCTCCAGCGGGTCCAAGCAGTCATACTCGATGGCGTAGGCCGGGCGCATCATCTCCGCCCGCTCCAGGCCCGGAATGGTGTGGAGCATCTCCAGCTGCACCTCCTCGGGCATGGCGGAGGAAAAGCCCTGGATATACAGCTCCTCGGTGTCAAGACCCATGGGCTCGATGAAGAGCTGGTGGCGCTTTTTGTCGGCAAAGCGGGTGACCTTTGTCTCAATGCTGGGGCAGTACCGGGGGCCGATCCCCTCGATGACGTGGGTGTGCATGGGGGAGCGGTGGAGGTTTTTCCGGATGATGGCGTGGGTGGCCTCGTTGGTGTAGGTGAGGTAGCACACCGCCCGGTTCACCGGCTTCTCCCCTGTCTCAAAGGAGAAGGGCTGTGTCTCAGCGTCCCCCTCCTGGAGCTCCATTTTGGAAAAATCCACGCCGCGGCGGTTCACCCGGGGGGGCGTGCCGGTCTTGAAGCGCCGGAGGCGAAGGCCCATCTCCGCCAGCTTCTCCGTCAGCTCTGTGGCGGCGAACATGCCGTCGGGCCCGCCCTCCCGGACGCACTCCCCCACGATGGTCCGGCCGTTTAAGTAGGTGCCGGAGCAGACGATGACGGCGTCCACCCGGAACATGGCCCCGGTCTGGAGGGTGACGGAGGACACCCGGCCCTCCGTGAGGCCGATGTCCACCACCTCCCCCTGCCGCAGCGTCAGATTCTCCTGGCGCTCCAGGGTGTGCTTCATGATCTCCTGGTACCGCCGCCGGTCCGCCTGGGCCCGGAGGCTGTGGACCGCGGGGCCCTTGCCCCGGTTGAGCATCCGGTACTGGATGCAGGCGGCGTCCGCCGCCCGGGCCATCTCGCCCCCCAGGGCGTCCAGCTCCCGGACCAGGTGGCCCTTGCCCGTGCCGCCGATGGCCGGATTGCAGGGCATGTTGCCCACCGCGTCCAGATTGATGGTAAAGCAGATGGTCCGCCGCCCCAGCCGGGCCGCGGCCAGGGCCGCCTCAATGCCGGCGTGGCCGGCGCCGATGACGGCGATATCATATTCTCCTGCCAGAAAGGTCTGCATAGAACATTCGCTCACTTATGATGGAATCCGGTCCCCCCGCTCCAGCGTCAGCACCGCCACCTGGGGCCGGTTGAAGAGGCGGAAGGTCTTCCCGCTGTTCCCCAGGCCCCGGGAGACGAACACGTCGGCGCCGTTGGCCTGGTAGAAGCCGGCGGTGTAGGTGGGGAAGAAGGTCCGGTCGGTGCTGAAGAGCCCGTCGGTAAAGGGCAGACGGACCAGTCCCCCGTGACCGTGGCCGCAGAGGGTCAGGTCCGCTCCCAGGCGGCTGTAAACCTCGGCAAAGAGGGTGTTCCGATGGGCCAGGAGCATCCAGTAGGGGTCCTCCCCCGCCGCCGCGATCTCTCCGGCCAGCTCCTCCGGGGTCTTCTGATCGGCGTAGCCGTTGGGATCGTCGATGCCGGCCAGCAAAATCACGTCCCCGCCCCGCTCCAGGGGCACGAACTGGTTGGACAAAACGGTGACGCCCCCATCGGCCAGGGTGTTTTTCAATTCCGGCACATCCCCCCGGGCCCACTCGTGGTTGCCGGTGACAAAATAGGTGGGAGCGATGGCGCTCAGGCCCGCCGCCAGCGTCTCCACATACCCCTCCGGCATGGGCTTCTTCTGATCCACCAGGTCCCCGGTGAGGAAGATGTAGTCCGGCGTTTCCGCCGCCACGGCGGAGAGCAGGCCGCGATTCCCCTCCCCGAACTGGGCGCAGTGGAGGTCCGAGAGCTGAACGATCACCGCGCCGTCAAAGCCCTCCGGCAGGTCCGGGTCGGCAAAGGCAAAGCGCTCGATCTGGAGAGAGCGGTTGCTCCAGAGGAGGAGCAGCGCGCAGAGGGCCAGCGCTGTCAGCAAAATGGCCGGCGCCCGCCAGGGATGCCTCTGTTTTGGATGGGTGTGGGATGCCATGGCCTCTCCCCTGTCTCCTGCAAATCGTATTCGGCTCTTAGTATAGCATAAACCGGGAAAAATACCAATAGCCCATCTGCACAGTCCCGGCGGATTTCCGGACCGCTCCCGCGGTTCTTTTATGGATATTTAACAATTTGTTCACTTGCGTTTTGGACAAGCCGTGCTATAATAGGGTCGTAAACTGAAAAAGGAAAGGAAGTGAGAGCGTATATGGCATACAACTTCACCGGCGTTGATGTGGATGACCTGATCTTTGGCGAGAGCGAGACTACCGTCAGCGAGCGCTGAGCCCGCATCTGAGATTGTGACCACGCTGGAGCAAGCGTGGATTTTTTGTTTGTAGGAGGTTTCTCCCAACATGAATCCCACGTCACAGAGTTAAAGCCCCTCTGTTCTAAGGAACAGGGGGGCTTTATTTCATCAAAATTGCGGGGCAATGTTGATGAAATAACAGTCCGCTGCGCGCGGGGCCGGGCGTGTCGCGGCCCTGCTTCTCATGCTGTTTGGCCCCGCAGATGGGGACGGATCACTCCCGTGTTTTCGTCTGTATTTCCACTCCAAACAGGTAGTACGTCCACTCTGTCACGCCCGGATATTCGTCCTCCGGCATAAAATTTCCTGCAAGGTCAAAGGCATACCCGAGGCCCATATATCTTCCGGAGCCGCCGTCGTCGGCCAGCTCCGTACCCACGCAGAAGATGGGCCTGCGGAAATGGGCCACCATGATCAAATCAATGGCTCCAGCCATTACCCAGAGCGCCGCCGCGCAAAGGAGGGCTGTCACGAGTCGCTTCTTTTTCATGCCACGTCTCCTCTCTGAGGGACCGCCGTCCCCCGCGCGTCCCGCCTTCGCTCCCTCAGAAGTTGAACCGGGGCAGGGCGCGGCACTCCTCCGGGAGGTCGTAAAACGGGCACTTCAGGCCCCGGACAACGCGGGAGGGCTCCTCCGGGAAGACCCACCGGTTCAAATAGTCGATGAAGTCCGCCTCCGTGTACACCACGCCCTCCACCCCGCCCAGCATCCGGTGGTATTTTCTGGCATGGGGGCTCTGCCAGAGCCAGTTTTCCGAGAACGCCCGGCAGTAGTCCTCCAGATTCTCCGCCACCGCATCGGGCACCAGGCAGAGCATGGCCTCGCCGTCGCTGCTGAGAATGACCTGCCGCATCCGCTTCCACCTCCTCCGCTCAGACGCGCTCCCACACCCCGGACCGTCACAGCCGCCGCCGGGTCCTGGGGAGAAATTTCCGGCCGATCAGCCATGTTGCCGCCGCGGCGATCACCACCCCCAGGGTAAAGGCCAGGTAGTAGGACACCGGCGTCTCCGGCTCCTGGGCGGGGATCAGCTCCGGCTGCTCCACCTGCCGCACCGGAATCTCCATGCCCCCCTCCTGCGCCGCCGGGTCGTCCCGGCCGGCGGGGGCGTCCAGGCACACCCAGAAGTTCCGGTTGCCGTACAGATAGGCGCAGAAGCCCCAGGTGAGGCCCGCCTCGTCCACGAAGATGCTGCTGAACCCGTACTCCTTCAGCTGCTCCATGCCGTCGGCGGCGTCCTGCCAGACGTAGGACGCCTGCTCCGCCCCGGGGTAGGGCCACAGCACCAGGGTGTCCCCCTCCCACCCGTCCAGCAGGGGGGCACAGGCTTCCGCGTCATAGGGCTGGAACTGATCGCCGTACTCCTCCTCAAAGGAGATGTAGTCGTAGATGAGCTGGAACTCCTCCAGGGCCGCCCAGCCCGTCACGTCCTCCGTCTCCACATAGCCCCAGTCCTCATACTGCCAGTAAATGGAGACGCGGCTTCCGTTCTCCATCTGGTCGGTGACGATGCCGCTCCCCGGGGAGGTGTAAAAGTTCACATACCCCGCCGCGCCGTTGGCGTAGAAGCTGCGCTGGAGGAGCTGACACTCCTCGGCGTGTTTCTGATAGAAGCTGTCCTCCGGCTCCCAGATCACATCCGCCGCCGCGGGGACTGCCAGAGAGAGCGCCAGGAGCGCCGCCAGGAACATCCCTTGAAACCGCCTCATACCGCCCACCTCACTTTCTCTTTTTCTTCCGCACGACGACGGCCGTCACGATCACCGCCGCGATCACCAGCACCGCCGGCAAAATGCCGGACTGCACCAGCGCCTCCCCCGGGGAGATCACGTCCGCCCAGGCGTTCATGCTCAGGGACGCCGCCGCCAACACGGCCAGCAGCACACCGGAAATTTTCCTTTTCATATCATCTACCTCACTTCCGCTTTTTTCTCACGACCACCGCCGTGACGATCACAGCCATCACGATCAGCACCCAGGGTAGCCACCGCCAGGGGTTCTCCGCCATGGCCTCCAGGGGGCTGACGGAGACGGCGTCCGCCCGGGCCGGGAAGGCCAGCATCAGGGCCGTCACCAGAACTACGAGCACTTTTCGCATTTCGATTTCCCTCCTAAAAGAGCATCTGCAGGAGCAGTCCGCAGGAGAAGGAGAAGGCGTTGGCGCACAGGGCGAACAGCCACGGGTACCGGATGCGGTTTTCCGTCCGGGCGTAGCACCAGCCCTCCGTGAGCACCGCGGCAAGCTCCAGGGCCAGGGCCACCGGCGCCTCCGGCCAGCCCCACAGCCGCCCCAGGGCCAGGCCCATGTTCACCAGGGGATTGGTGAGGCAGTTGACCAGGACCGTCAGCCCCAGGTCCCGCCGCCCCGTCACGCCCCACACCAGGGCGAAGGCCCCCTCCAGGGCGATGGTCAGCCCCAGGGCGGAGAGGAGGCCTCCCGCCGTCAGCACCGCTCCACCCCCTTAAGCCCCGGCCACAGCAGGCACAGGGACACCAGGGACACGGCGGCGTAGGCCCCCGGCCCGGCGAGGATGGAGGGCCAGCCCAGCCAGGAGGGCAGAAACCCCAGAAACAGGGCAAAGGTCAAAAGGCCGAAGGTGAAGCCCTTGGCCCCGGGCATGGCCCGGGCCATCGCCCAGAGGGTGATGGGCATGGTCATGTTGAAGAGGAACACCGCCAGCGTCCCCGGCAGGGGCAGGGCGGAGAGCAGGTACAGCGCCGCGGCCAGACCCAGGGAGGCTTTGGAGGCCCGGACCGCCCCGAGTCTGTCCGCCAGGAAGCCCCCGGCGCACTTCCCCAGCACCAGGGCCGCCGTCAAAAGGAGCGCCCAGGGGCCGGTGCTTTTCCAGGAGAAGGCCTGGTTCATGCCCATATAGGACCGGAGCACCACCACCAGAAACAGGGGGACCATGGGCCGCAGCCCCGCCGGAGCGGCCGTGTCAAAGGGGACGTTCTCCGAGCGCAGGGAGCCAAAGGTCCGCCGCCCCAGGTCCAGCACCGCCGCCGCCAGCACCAGCAGCACCGCCGGCGCGATGAAAAGGGGCACGGACACGCCCTGTCCCCAGGCCGTCCCCAGATAGAGGCCCAGGGCCCCCGGGGACACGAACACCCCCAGGGCCGCGCAGCGCTTTTCGCCGCGGTTGAGTACGTCGATGCCGCCCCCCAGGTGGAACAGGGCGTTGCCCACCCCGGCCGTCACCGCCATCACGAGCCCGGCGGGCGCGAGATAGGCCGCGGCCACCAGAGCGCACCCCAGCGAGGCCAGGGCGGCGTTGCGGTTGAAGCGGTCCGCCAGGGCCCCCAGGGGCATCTGCAGGGCAAAGGCGCAGAAATTGTAGAGCAGGACGCACACCATCCAGTCCGGACTGCCCCACAGGGTCCGGAACAGCAGCAGCGCGCAGCTCAGATCCACCCAGAAGTGGGCGAGACTGTAGATGGCCAGCAGAGGGAGGGGAAGCATGGTTTCACCGCCTTTCTACTCCATAAGACGCATCGCCAGGGAAAATGTGCCGCGGATTTTTCCACTTTGGAAAAGCAGCCGGACGGTGGCCCATCCGGCTGCTTTTGACTGTTCACTTCAGTCCCCGAAGGTGCTCCCCGCGTCCCGGGCCGTCTGGATCAGCGGATGGTCCACCGGCAGAAACTTGGTCTTGCCGGCGGCCCTCCCCAGCCCGCTTTGGCGGTCTGGGGGCCCCGTCCATTTCATCTGCTCGGCCGGAGTGAATCCGGCCGGCATCAAGCCTCCGCCTCCGGCGGAGGGATTGGACGGCGCAGGCGCCGGTCGGCCGCCCTCAGTCCCCGAAGGTGCTCCCCGCATCCCGGGCCGTCTGGATCAGCGGATGGTCCACCGGCAGAAACTTGGTCTTGCTGGCGGCCTCCTCCAGGGGCACATGGACGATCTCGTTGCCCTGGATGCCCACCATGTAGCCGTACTTCTGCTCCAGGATGAGCCGGGCCGCCGCCGTGCCGAAGCGGGTGGCCAGCACCCGGTCATAGGGACAGGCCGGACCTCCCCGCTGGTAGTGGCCGGGTACGGTGACCCGGGCCTCCTGGCCGGTGAGCTGCTCCAGCTGGGCGGCAATGTCATAGGAGATGGTGGAGTAGGGATTGGCCTCCTTCTTCCGGCGGCGCTCCTCCTCGCTGAGGACCTTGTCGTCCTTGGAGATGGCGCCCTCCGCCACCGCCACAATGGAGAAGGTGCGGCCCTTCTTCTTGCGGTCCTCGATGGCCTCCACCACCTTGTGGATGTCATAGGGGATCTCGGGAATCAGGATCACGTCCGCGCCGCCGGCAATGCCCGCCCACAGGGTCAGCCACCCGGCATCCCGGCCCATGACCTCCACCAGGAAGATCCGGCTGTGGGCCAGGGCGGTGGTGTGGATATAGTCGATGACATTGGTGGCGATGTCCGCCGCGGACTGGAAGCCGAAGGTCTGATCCGTGCCGTAGATATCGTTGTCGATGGTCTTGGGCAGGGTGATGATGTTCATCCCCGCGTCGTGGAGGAGCTTGGCGCTCTTCTGGGTGCCGTTGCCCCCCAGTACCACCAGGCAGTCCAGGTTCAGGCGGTTGTAGGTGTCCAGCATCCTGGGCATCACGTCGTTGCCGTCCTTGTCCACGATAGCCTTCCCGGGGATATAGGGCTGGCGGGAGGTACCCAGGATGGTGCCGCCCTGGGCGATGATGCCGGAGAAATCGCTGGGCTCCATATATTTGTAGTCATTTTCAATGAGGCCCCGGTAGCCGTCGTACATGCCGAAGATCTCAATGTTGTCCACATACTGGAACAGGGCCTTGCCCACGCCCCGGATGGCGGCGTTGAGCCCCTGGCAGTCGCCGCCGCTGGTGACCAGACCGACTCTTGTCTTGCGCTTCATATCAGAAAACCTCCTTAGAGAGCAATCTTTATTTCCCCATGTTACTATACACGGTTTTCCCGGGGAAATCAACCACAAAACCGCAGGCCTCCGTCCATTTCCCAGCAAAAAAAAGCAGGGAGCCTGTCACGCTCCCTGCTCTCCGAGCCGCTCGTCATAGGGGAAGTAGCTCCAGCCCAGCACCTCTCCGGCCTGAAAGACATAGCTGCCGCCGATCTCCAGGTACTGCCCCCGCTCATAGGCTGCCGGGGAGCAGATGGGCGTGCCCTCGTCATCCAGGTATTTGACCAGAACGAAGCTGGCGTTCTCCGGAGGATGGTCAGGGCTGTTCCAAACAAGTATCGTCGTGTCCACCGTTCGTCACCCCTTCCTTTTATCTAGAGAACAAACAATCGTTTGTATATTCGGTATCATAAATCTTTATACTGGATTTGTCAACAACGATTGTAGGTGTTTTGATATGCGGGAGATCCTTGCCGAACGGCTCCGACAATTGCGTGATGAATTCCACTATACCCAACAGGAAGTTGCGATTTATAGCGACATCACCGAGCAAGCTTATCAAAATTATGAGCGGATGACCCGCGAGCCTAAACTAGAAATCCTCATCCGGATTGCCGATCTTTACAACGTCTCTCTGGACTATCTAGTCGGGCGCACCGATTATCGCGCGATATCAAAGCAGAAATAGAACTCCTCCGTCCACCGGCCGGGGGAGTTTTTTATTGCCCGCCATAGCGGGATGGGCGGAGCGCTGCGCGCCCCGAGAGGCATCCACCCCCCATTTTCTTTTTACAAAAGAAAACGGGCCGTGGACGGTCCAAAAGAAAACTTTTTGGCTGACCGGGACAGACTTGACCGCTCAACGGAGCTTTCAGCGGCTTTACGCCGTAGCCAGTCTGCTCCCTGCTCCTGGCCCCGCGCCTTCCGCTTCGCTAGGCGCTACCTGGGCGGGGATCGCGGTCTTTCGCTCTTTCGCCGCACCAGCGCGCTGAAGCGCGGAAAGAGAGGGGTGCGGTAGCCGGAAAGGCGCAAAGCCGCTGACGCCCGGCTGAATGGTCCGGACAATCTCTGTTCGTCAGGAATAAGCGCCCTTTTCTTTTCCACCGTCCACGGCGCTTTTCTTTTCGGCATGGCGAAAAGAAAAGGGGGGTGGATGCCCTCCCCCACAATGGGGGGCGGATGCTTCCCCACAATGGGGGGCGGATGTCCCCTCGTCGGCCAGGCGGGATAAAAAAGCCCCGGGACCGCTGTCCCGGGGACTTTTTCGATACGGTAATCGTTTACTTCATGCTCTCGGCCACAGCCACGGCGGTAGCAACGGTCATGCCCACCATGGGGTTGTTGCCGGCGCCGAGGAAGCCCATCATCTCCACGTGGGCGGGGACGGAGGAGGAGCCGGCGAACTGGGCGTCGGAGTGCATGCGGCCCATGGTGTCGGTCATGCCGTAGCTGGCGGGGCCGGCGGCCATGTTGTCCGGGTGCAGGGTGCGGCCGGTGCCGCCGCCGGAGGCCACGGAGAAGTACTTCTTGCCCTGCTCGATGCACTCTTTTTTATAGGTGCCCGCCACCGGGTGCTGGAAGCGGGTGGGGTTGGTGGAGTTGCCGGTGATGGACACATCCACCCCCTCGTGGCGCATGATGGCCACCCCTTCCCGGACGTCGTCAGCGCCGTAGCAGCGGACGTCCGCCCGCTCCCCCTTGGAGTAGGGCACCTCCCGGACGATCTTCAGCTCCCCGGTGTAGTAGTCGAACTGGGTCTGGACATAGGTGAAGCCGTTGATGCGGGAGATGATCTGGGCGGCGTCCTTGCCCAGGCCGTTGAGGATCACCCGCAGGGGCTCCTTGCGGGCCTTGTTGGCGTTGCGGACGATGCCGATGGCCCCCTCCGCGGCGGCGAAGGACTCATGCCCCGCCAGGAAGGCAAAGCACTTGGTCTCATCCCGCAGCAGCATGGCCCCCAGATTCCCGTGGCCCAGGCCCACCTTGCGGTCCTCGGCAACAGACCCGGGGATGCAGAAGGACTGCAGGCCGATGCCGATGGCCTCGGCGGCCTCAGCGGCGGTGGCCACGTTCTTCTTCAGGGCGATGGCCGCCCCCACGCAGTACGCCCAGGCGGCGTTTTCAAAGGCGATGGGCTGGATGCCCTTGACGATCTCATAGGGGTCGAAGCCGGCGGCCTTGCAGATCTCCCGGCACGCCTCCACGCTGGAAATCCCGTACTGGGCCAGGAGGTCATTGATCTTGTCGATTCTTCTTTCGTAGCTTTCAAACAGAGCCATGGGTCAATTCCTCCTTCTTTTATTCCTGCCGGGGATCGATGTATTTCACGGCGGCGTCAAACTGGCCGTAACGGCCCTTGGCCTTCTCCATGGCCTCGTTTGCGTCGGTGCCCTTTTTGATGGCGTCCATCATCTTGCCCAGGTTCACAAACTCATAGCCGATGATCTCGTTTTCCTCGTTCAGGGCGATGCGGGTGACATAGCCCTCCGCCATCTCCAGATACCGGGGGCCCTTGGCCCTGGAGCCGAACATGGTGCCCACCTGGCTGCGCAGGCCCTTACCCAGATCCTCCAAAGAGGCGCCGATGGGCAGTCCCCCCTCGGAAAAGGCGGTCTGGCTGCGGCCGTAGACGATCTGCAAAAACAGCTCCCGCATGGCGGTGTTGATGGCGTCGCACACCAGGTCGGTGTTCAGCGCCTCCAAAATGGTCTTGCCGATGAGGATCTCCGAGGCCATGGCCGCGGAGTGGGTCATGCCGGAGCAGCCCAGGGTCTCCACCAGGGCCTCCTCAATGATGCCGTCTTTGACGTTGAGGGTCAGCTTGCAGGCCCCCTGCTGGGGGGCGCACCAGCCCACCCCGTGGGTGAGACCGGAGATGTCACGGATCTCCTTGGCCTGGACCCACTTCCCCTCCTCCGGGATAGGGGCCGGCCCGTGATACGCGCCCTTGGCCACAGGGCACATGTTCTGTACTTCCTGGGAATAAATCATATGCACGCATTCCTTTCATCCGTGGTTTCGATGCCGCCTAAAGGCACTGTGGCGGGCACGTTCTGCATTTCAAGTCATTATACTGACAAGCGCCCCCCTTTGTCAAGCAAAGGGGGGCGCCGGCGTATCCGTTTACGAAAGGGCCCCCTTTCCCGCCGTCTCCTGGGCCGGGATCTCCGGGGCATCCGTTTTCCCCTTGGAATTCCGGGGGCAGAAGAAAAAGATGCAAAGTCCCGCCAGGATCACGGCGATGCCCGCCAGCTGCCGGGGGGCGATGCTCTCATGGAGAATGAAGTAGGCCAAAATGCAGGTGCCCACCGGCTCCCCCAGGATGCTCATGGTGACAGAGGAGGCGCTGACATGCTTTAAAAGCAGATTGAACACGAACTGGCCCCCCACGGTGGAGATCACCGCCAGGCCCCAGAAGGCCCCCCATGTCTGCACGGTGTATCCCTGCAGGGCGTCCCCGGAGAGGAGGACATAGGCCAGCAAAAACGCCGCGGCGCTGCCGTAGCTCACCACGGAGTAGGAAAGGGCCCCCAGCTCCGTGCGGACCACCTGGCCCACCAGGAAGTACAGGGCGATCACCGCCGCTGCCGCCAGGGCCAGGCCGTCCCCCAGCAGGGCCATGGGGCTGACCTGAAAATCCCCCCAGCCCACCACGGCGCTGCCGGCAATGGCCACCAGGCACCCCGCCACGGCGTTTTTGGAGAGCTTCTCCTTTAAAAAGATCCGGCCGAAGGCCAGGGAAAACAGGGGCTGCAGCGCCACCAGCACCGTGGAGCTGGACACCGACGTCAGCTCCAGGGAGGCAAACCACATCCCATAGTGCACCGCCAGCAAAAGGCCCGAGAGGATGATCCGCAGCCCCTGGGCCCGGGTCAATCCCCGGAGCTCCCGGCGGTCGGCCCGGCGGAAAAGCAGCACCGGCAGCAGCACCAGGGCGGCAAAGGCCAGGCGGTAAAAGGCCGCCACGGCGGAGGGAGCCTGGGCCAGCTTTACAAAAATTGCGGAGGCGGACAGCGCCGCCACCCCTGCCAGCAGGGCAAAATACGTTCCAATGCCATAGCGCATGGCAATTCCTCTTTTCTATTATAATTTATGGCTTGCAAAATATTGTACAATGGGATTATAATAGTCCCAACAGGCGTTGACAAGGAAAATCTGCGCAAATCCGCGATATTGACGCAAGTCCTCAAAATGTACATCAGAAAAGGAGGCATCCCATGAATACACATCGATTAGGCAAGACGATCCTGGACTACCGCAAGCGCAACGGCATGACCATTCGGGCCTTTTCCCAGGCCTCCGGGGTCAGCACCTCCCTCATCAGCCAGATCGAACGGGGACAGGCCAACCCCTCCTTGAGCGTGCTGGAGCTGCTGGCCAAGGCCCTGAACGTCCCCCTCTATACCCTGTTTGTCAGCGATTTGGATTTTGACACGCTGATCTCCCGGAAAAAAGACCGCAAACGGGTCTTCCGCAAGGATCAAAACCACATCGTCACGGATATCCTCACCCCGGACTTCATGAAGGCCCACATCCAGATCCTCTCCATGGACCTCAATCCCCACTCCAAGACCACCACCTCCCATTACGTCCACGACCAGCACGAGGAGCTGGCCCTGGTCCTCCAGGGGAAGGTGTATGTGGAGCTGGAGGGGGAGGAGTCCCTTTTGGAGGAGGGGGATGTGGTGCGGATCCCCCCCAATGTCCGCCACCGCTTTTTAAACCGGACCGATGAGGGGGTGCAGGTGCTGTTCGTGCTGGTGCCCGCCATCGTCTGACGGGGGAGGGAGGACGGCGCTTCGCCGGCATCCTGCGCCGCAGCAAAGGAAAAGCGCCCCGGCCCAATGCGCAGTATTCATAAGAAAGTAACAGTCACAGCAGTTCAATTTGCTCTGCTGTGACTATTCTTGTGTTTTTCTCTATTATGTAATAATATGGAATCGAACAGACCGATAAATCTTGCTAATGTTTTTCAAGGTCTTTTTTGGAAGTTGCACCGAAAAAAGGACGCACTTTGATACACCTTTCGGTGTACTGTGCGATCTGCGATTTCGCGCAGCACCAAAGCCTCCCTTGTGTAAAGGGAGGTGGCACGGCGTGAGCCGTGACGGAGGGATTGTCATGCAGCCAAAGCACAATAGACAGCTGCTTTCTTTGGCAAAACAGCTGCGAAAAGAAATGACCAAGGAAGAACGGCACCTATGGTATGATTTTCTGCGTTCCTACCCTGTCCGCTTTTCCAGGCAAAAGGTACTTGGAAAATATATCGCTGATTTTTATTGCGCAGAAGCAAAACTCGTCATTGAGCCGGACTGCTCCCAACACTATGAGGATAGAAATGCCAAAAAAGATGCGGACCGCACCGCTTTTCCGGAAGGATATGGTCTGCGAGTCATTCGTATTCCGCACAATGAAGTCGGCAGAAATTTCCGTGGAGTTTGTGCGTATATTGATGCTGCGGTAAAGCAATCCCTCAGTCAGCTTCGCTGACAGCTCCCTTTACACAAGGGAGCCCCGGGTGCTGCCGCGCCAGTGCATCACATAAAACCGACCTATGATCGTAACCATAGGTCGGTTTCACTGTTTTACGAACCCTGCCCAAACCTCCGGAGGCTGTTTTTCTTGTCGGGACGCCGTGAAACAATACAAATACGGTGAACAGCGGCGTAAGAGCTCAATTTAGCGCATTAGAATGTTATCTGTTTATCACACTATCGTCATATCGCACAAAAGAATAAAAAATAAAAGCGATAAAACTGTTGATTTTATATAAATATGTGCTATAATGAAAGTGGAAGTGAAAAACTCCCGGCAAAGGGACGGATGCGGCAGAAGACCCCGTGGGCAAGGGTTGTATGTTCAGCCGCATTGCACAACTTCTCATTCGAATCCGCTGCTGAAGAAAGCGGCTTCTTGGCAGTGCCTGACGGCTTTGCGGGCAGTGCCGGGGGACCGGTAATTCAGACTGACAAAATGAAGTGAGGTAATTTCCATGATCATGAATCCGACTGCTCTCAAGCATATCGTCATGGACGGTCACAGCCTGGATCTTGAGAGCTTTGTCGCAGTTGCGCGCTACGGTGCAACGGTTGAACTGGCCGACTCCGCGCTGCAGGCGATGCAGAAGTCTCGCGACCTGGCGGAGAAGATCGCCGCGGAAGGCCGCGTCGCTTACGGCATCACCACTGGCTTCGGCGAATTCCAGAGGGTCGCCGTCCCCAAGGAAATGTCCAACCGGCTTTCCACCAACCTGATCCTCAGCCACTGCACAGGAGCCGGCGAGCCTTACGCCGACGAGATCGTCCGCGGCATGATGCTGCTGCGCGCCAACGCCCTTTGCGGCGGCGTTTCCGGCGTTCGTCCCCTGATGGTCCAGATGCTCGTCGACATGCTCAACAAGGGCGTGACCCCCGTTGTGCCCCAGAAGGGCTCTCTCGGCTCCTCCGGCGATCTTGCGCCGCTGGCGCACATGACGCTCCCCATGCTCGGCAAGGGCGAAGCCATGTATCAGGGTGTGAAGATGGCCGGTGCTGAGGCGATGGCCAAGGCCGGCATTCAGACGGTCGACACGCTCGTTTCCAAGGAAGGTCTCGGCATGACCAACGGCACCTGCGCGATGACCTCCGTCGGCGCGCTTGCGCTCTATGACACCATCTGTGCCTCCCAGCTTGCCGACGTCATTGCCTCCCTATCCATGGAAGGTCTGACCGTGCTCAGAAACGCCTTTGACCCGCGCATCCATCAGGTCCGCGGTCAGAAGGGTCAGATGCTGGTCGCCGCCAACATGCGCGAGCTGCTCAAGGGCTCCGAGATCATAGACAACTGCCAGAGCGACCGCGTGCAGGACGCTTATGCCCTGCGCTGCATTCCGCAGCTGCACGGCGCCTGCCGCGACGCGCTTGAATATGTCCGCGAGAAGGTCGAGATCGAGCTCAACGCCGTCACCGACAACCCGCTGATGTTCCTTGAAGATGAGGCCGTCATCTCCGGCGGCAACTTCCACGGCGAGCCGATGGCGCTCCCGTTTGACTTCCTCGGCATTGCTGCTTCCGAGCTGGCCGACGCGTCCGAGCGCCGCACCGAGCGTATGGTTAACCCCGCGCTGAGCAACGGTCTGACCCCGTTTTTGACCACCCAGCCGGGCGTCAACTCCGGCTTTATGATCGTTCAGTACGCTGCCGCCTCCATGGTCAGCGAGAACAAGGTCTATGCGCATCCCGCATCCGTTGACTCCATCCCCTCCTCCGCCAATCAGGAGGACATCGTCTCCATGGGCACCACCGCTGCCCGTAAGGCAAAAATGATTCTGCAGAACACGCAGGACGTCCTTGCCGACGAGCTGCTGACCGCCTGCCAGGCGATCGACATTCGCCGCCGCCTAAACACCCACGGACAGGGCATGACCCCGCTGCATGAGGCGCTGTATCAGCACGTGCGCGAAAAGGTCGATTTCTATGAGTTGGATCGCGAGATCTGGCCCGACATCCGCGCGGTGGAGAGCATGATCCGCTCCGGTGAGCTGCTTGATATTGTCAAGGAGTATATCCCGGACTTCCAATAAGCTGCGATCAAAATCAGGGCATGGACTCGCGTCCATGCCCT
>CALXDE010000182.1 GCA_944386965.1 uncultured Oscillospiraceae bacterium | reverse complement strand
CCCAGGAGGGTCAGGCCGTAGGGCACGAAGAAGCGGCGGTTGTTCACGATGCTCTGCCAGGCCAGGCGGGGATAGAGGGATTTTTTACGCATCCGTCTCACCCCCGGTGGCCAGCAGGGTCAAGGTGTCGGCGATCTTCTGGTAGAGCTGGCTGTCCGTGCTCTCCCCCCGGTAGAGCTGGTGGAACACCTGCCCGTCCCGGATGAAGAGCACCCGGCCGGCGTGGCTGGCGGCCTTGGCGCTGTGGGTCACCATAAGGATGGTCTGGCCGGCGGCGTTGATCTGGGCGAACAGGCGCAGCAGGCTGTCGGTGGCCTTGGAGTCCAGGGCACCGGTGGGCTCGTCGGCCAGGACGATCTGGGGCGCGGTGATGAGGGCCCGGGCCACGGCGGTGCGCTGCTTCTGGCCGCCGGAGATCTCATAGGGGTACTTCTTCAGAATGTCGGCGATGCCCAGCCGCGCCGCCAGGGGCCCGAGCTTCTCCTCCATCTCCCGGAAGGGGCGGTTTGAGAGCACCAGGGGCAGGAGGATGTTGTCCTGGACGGAGAAGGTGTCCAGAAGGTTGAAGTCCTGGAACACAAATCCCAGGTTGTCCCGGCGGAAGGCGGCGATGTCCTTTTCCCGGATGGTCACGATATCCCTTCCGTTCAAAAGGACCTGGCCGCTGGTGGGCTTGTCCAGGGCCGCCAGGATGTTGAGCAGGGTGGTCTTGCCGCTGCCGGACTCGCCCATGATGGCCACGTATTCCCCCTGCTCCACGGAGAAGGTCACGTCGGTGAGGGCCTGGACCTGGGCGCCGCCGAAGCGGGTGGTGTAGATTTTTTTGAGATTGCTCACTTGCAGGATCGGCATGAAAATTCCTCCTTGGGACGTTGTGCCTCCAGTATACCCCGGCTGCCCCGGTGGTGCCATCGATTCTCCTTACAGCTCCCTTACTCTTTTGTAAGATACGCGCGCCCTCCGGCGGCAAAAAAGAGGGGGACCGTCCAGTCCCCCTCTCCCCTGTCACTCCACCTCCAGCGCCTCCCGGCCCAGGGCGATGCGGACCTGCGTCCCCTCCCCCGCCCGGGATGTGAGGGAGATCTCGTGGCCCAGCCGCCGGCAGATCTCCCGGCATAGGTAGAGGCCGATGCCGGTGGAGCGCTTGTCGGTTCGGCCATTGCAGCCGGTGTATCCGTTTTCGAACACCCGGGGCAGGTCCTCCGGAGCGATGCCCATGCCGTTGTCCCGGATCAGCAGAGCCTCCCCCTCTGTCCAGACCGTCACCGTGCCGCCGGGGGCGTACTTCACCGCGTTGGAGAGCACCTGCTCCACCACAAAGCCCAGCCACTTCTCATCGGTGAGCACCTCCAGCGAGATGGGGCGCAGGTCCAGGGCCACTCTGCCCCGGATAAAAAGCTGGGCATACTTGCGGGCCGCCTGGCGCACGATGGGCTCCAGCTTCACCCGCCGGATGACATAGTCCGTGGTGTCGCTGCCCAGGCGCAGATACTGCAGCACCATCTCCACATACTGTTCGATCTTGAACAGCTCCGCCGACAACTCCCGTCCCCGCCGCGTATCGTCATCCTGGAGCAGCAGGCCCATAGCGGCGATGGGGGTCTTGATCTGGTGGGCCCAGAGGGTGTAGTACTCCACCATCTCCCGCCGCTCCCGGTCCGACCGGGATACCAGCGCCTGCCGGTCCCGGTAGAGGATCTCCAGCAGGTCCTGGTAGGCCGCCTCGATGGAGCCGTCGGCCTGGGGCAGATCCTCCAGGCCCAGGGTCACATGGCCGGCAAGCGCCCTCAGCGCCCGCCAGCGCCGCCGCCACAGGAGGAAGTCCACCACCCCCATCAGCGCCGTACCCGCGCTCCCCAGCAGCACCGCGTACCCCACCGCCTCCACAGGCAGGTCATAGAGGGCGAACACCAGGGCAAAAACGGCCGCCCATCCCCCCATGAGCAGCAGCAGGAATCCCCGCTGCCTCCAGTATCCCTTCCAGCTCTCCATACCCTCACTCCACCAGATAGCCCATGCCCTTTTTGGTGCGGATGAAATCCGCAAGCCCCATACCGTCCAGCTTTCGGCGCAGGCGGTTGATATTCACCGACAGGGTGTTCTCGTCCACAAAGCTGTCCGTCTCCCAGAGCTTGCGCATCAGCGTCTCCCGGGACACGGTCCTCCCCTTGTTCTCCAGCAGCACCTGGAGGATGCGGTACTCATTGCGGGAGAGGTCCAGCGTCTCCCCGCCACAGGTGAGGGTGGCGTCCCGCAGGCTGAGGACCGCCCCCCGGTGGGAGAGCTGCCCGGCGTCGGCGGCAAAGTCGTAGGTCCGGCGCAGCAGGGCCTGGACCTTGGCGGTGAGGACCTCCAGATCAAAGGGCTTGGCGACAAAATCGTCCCCGCCCATGTTCACGGCCATGACGATGTTCATATTATCTGAGGCGGAGGACAGAAAAATAATGGGTACCCGGGAGATCTTCCGGATCTCCGCGCACCAGTGGTAGCCGTTGAAAAAGGGCAGGTAGATGTCCAGCAGCACCAGCTGGGGATCAAACGCCTGGAACTCCCCCAGAATATTGCTGAAATCCTCCGCCGTTTTCACCCGGCAGCCCCAGTTTTCCAGATGCCGGGCCACCGCGCCGGCGATGACCGCGTCATCCTCCACCAGATAGATTTTCGTCTCCAAGGCTCTGCCTCCTTCCCGTCTCTCTCCCCTATGGTAACCGAAGAAGCCGGATTTGGCAAGGCCCTGCACCCGGACAGGCCCGTCCAAAAACGTGGGCCCGCCCCTCTTGCAATTTTCCGGCATATGGTGTATAGTAACACCAACAATCAAATGAGACGGGAGCTTGTAGACAGGCTGAGAGGGAGGTGTGACCTCCGACCGGTAACCTGATTTGGATAATGCCAACGTAGGGACGCGCAGCATATCACGTTTTGAGGCGGGGAGCTTCCAAATTGGGAAGCTCCCCGCTTTTTGTCTGGAGGTGAACCTATGGTACAGATCAACGGCGAGCGCCAGGCGCTGGCCGGAAAAATCCTGGCGGACTATCTGGCCGGCGCCGGATACGATATCCGGCGCGTGGCTGTGGAGCGAAACGGCGAGATCGTCCCCCGGGACCGGTATGGTGAAACCGTGTTCCAGGACGGCGACTGCGTGGAGATCGTCCGCTTTGTGGGGGGCGGCTGACATGATCCCCACAAGAGCGGAGATGGAGCGGGCGCTGGCCGGGCGGCAGGGGGCGGAGCTGACAGCGCGCTTTGCCGCCGCCGCGGTGGCAGTCTGCGGGCTGGGGGGCTTGGGGTCCCACATCGCCAATTTCCTGGCCCGGGCCGGGGTGGGGCGGCTGATCCTCATCGACTTTGACCGGGTGGATGTGTCCAATCTCCACCGCCAGCAGTACAAGTCCGTCCAGGTGGGCCGCTATAAAACCGAGGCTCTGGCGGAAAACCTGCTGGAGTTCTCCCCCTACCTCCAGCTGGAGCTGCACACCCTCCGCCTGACGGCAGACAACATTCCCGCGCTGCTGCGGGAGGCGGACGTGATCTGCGAGGCCCTGGACGATCCAGAGGCCAAGGCCACGCTGGCAGACACCGTTCTGGCGCGGCTGCCGGAGGCGGTTCTGGTGGCGTCCTCAGGCATGGCGGGGCTGGGCAGCGCCAACGCCATAACGACCAGGCGCCTGACCAGGCGTTTCTACCTCTGCGGCGACGGCGTCAGCGACGTGGCGGACGGCATCGGCCTGGTGGCCCCCCGGGTGGCCCTGTGCGCCGCCCACCAGGCCCACATGGCGCTGCGGATCTTATCAGGAGAACCGGAACCATAAACAACCACAAAAGAAAGAAGGAACAACAAATGGAACAGGACAAGCTGATCATCGGCGGACACGCGTTTACCTCCCGCTTCATCCTGGGCTCCGGGAAGTACTCCCTGGCCCTCATTGAGGCGGCGGTGCGGGATGCCGGGGCGGAGATCATCACCCTGGCTGTCCGCCGGGCCAATACCCAGGAGAAGGAGAACATCCTGGACTATATCCCCAGGGGCGTGACGCTGCTGCCCAACACCAGCGGCGCCCGAAACGCCGACGAGGCGGTGCGCATTGCCCGGCTCGCCCGGGAGCTGGGCTGCGGGGACTTTGTCAAAATCGAGATCATGCGGGACTCCAAGTACCTCCTCCCCGACAATCAGGAGACGATCCGGGCCACGGAGACGCTGGCCAAGGAGGGGTTCGTGGTGATGCCCTATATGTATCCGGACCTGAACGTGGCCCGGGATCTGGTGAGCGCCGGCGCGGCGGCGGTGATGCCCCTGGCGGCCCCCATCGGCTCCAACCGCGGGCTTGCCGCCAAGGAGTTTATCCAGATTCTCATTGACGAGATCGATCTGCCAATCATTGTGGACGCCGGCATCGGCAAACCCTCCCAGGCCTGCGAGGCCATGGAGATGGGGGCCGCCGCCGTCATGGCCAACACCGCTCTGGCCACCGCCGGGGACGTGACGCGGATGGCCGCCGCCTTCCGCCAGGCCATTGAGGCCGGGCGCAGCGCCTATCTCGCCGGCCTTGGCCGGGTGCTGACCCGGGGGGCCGCCGCCTCGGACCCCCTCACCGGGTTCCTGCGGGACTGAGGAGGACGCGCCATGGAAAATCAATTCTTTGTGGACTCCGAATACCTCTCCCCGGCCGCTCTGGAGAAAAAACACCGCCTGGAAACCGACCCCTCCAGCCGAAAAAATCACATGGAGTACCTGCCGGGCATGGAGCAGATCCACTCCGACGTGTGCCAAAAGGTCATGTCCCAGGTGAAAGCCTTCGACTATGCCAAGTACACCGCCTGGGACGTGCAGGCGGCTCTGGAGCATGAAACCTGCTCTGTGGAGGACTTCAAGGCCCTGCTCTCCCCGGCGGCGGAGCCCTTCCTGGAGCAGATGGCCCAGCGGGCGAGACTGGAAACCAGCCGCCACTTCGGCAACACCGTCTACCTCTTCACCCCCCTGTACATCGCCAACTACTGCGAGAACTACTGCGTCTACTGCGGCTTCAACTGCTACAACCACATCCAGCGCATGAAGCTGAACATGGAGCAGATCGAGCGCGAGATGCAGGTCATCGCCGACTCGGGGATGGAGGAGATCCTGATCCTCACCGGCGAGAGCCGCTCCATGTCCAGCCTGGAGTACATCGGCGAGGCCTGCAAGCTGGCAAGGAAGTACTTCCGCATGGTGGGCCTGGAGGTCTATCCGGTGAATACCGACGAGTACCGGTATCTCCACCAGTGCGGCGCGGACTACGTGACGGTGTTCCAGGAGACATACGACACAGACAAGTATGAGACGCTCCACCTCATGGGGCACAAGCGGGTGTGGCCCTACCGGTTCGACGCCCAGGAGCGGGCCCTCATGGGCGGCATGCGGGGCGTCGCCTTTTCCGCGCTGCTGGGACTGGCGGACTTCCGGAAGGACGCCCTGGCCAGCGCGCTCCATGTCTATTACCTCCAGCGCAAGTACCCCTACGCGGAGATGTCCCTGTCCTGCCCCCGGCTGCGTCCCATTATCAACAACGACAAAATCAACCCCCTGGACGTCCATGAGCGGCAGCTGTGCCAGGTGCTCTGCGCCTACCGGATCTTTCTCCCCTTTGTGGGGATCACCGTGTCCTCCCGGGAGAGCGCGGAGTTTCGCAACGGCATCGTGAAGATCTGCGCCACCAAGGTGTCCGCCGGCGTCTCCACCGGTGTGGGGGACCACGAGAGCAAGTACACCGGGAAGGACGCCGGGGAGCCGGAGGGGGACGAGCAGTTCGAGATCGACGACAGCCGGAGTCTGGAGAAGATGTACCAGGACATCGCCGGCGAGGGCCTCCAGCCCGTGCTCAACGACTATCTGTATGTTTGAGATTCTGTGTGTGACCAGCCGCGCCCTGTGCCGGGAGGACTTTCTCACGCGGCTCGAGCGCCTGGCGGCGGCCCGGCCCGCCGGGATCATCCTTCGGGAGAAGGACCTGTCTCCGGCGGCGTACCGGGCACTGGCCCGGGCGGCGCTGGACCTCTGCGCCAGCCACGGTGTCCCCTGTATCCTTCACACCTTTGTCCGGGAGGCATTTGAGCTGGGCGCTCCGGCCATCCACCTGCCCCTGCCCGCTCTGCGGGGCCTGTCCCCGGCGGAGCGGAGGGCCTTCTCCACCCTGGGGGCCTCCTGCCACAGCGCGGAGGACGCGGCGGAGGCGGAGGCCCTGGGCTGCGCCTATGTGACCGCCGGCCATGTGTTCGACACCGCCTGCAAGGCAGGTACGCCGGGCCGGGGCCCGGACTTTCTCCGGGATGTCTGCCGGCGGGTTTCCATCCCGGTCTATGCCATCGGCGGCATCACCCCGGAGAATGTGGTCGCGGCGCGTGCTGCCGGGGCGGTCGGGGCCTGTGTCGTGAGCGGCGCCATGACCTGCGCCGGCCCGGAGGCCTATTTCAGAAAAATGGAGGCGAAAGCCCGTGAAATTTGACCCGAAAATGCTGCGGCTGTACGCGGTGACGGACCGGGCCTGGGTGGGCCGGCAAAGTCTGCTGGAGCAGATTGAGGACGCCCTCCGGGGCGGCGTCACCCTGGTGCAGCTGCGGGAGAAAGCTCTCTCGAAAGAGGAATTTGTGGCGGAGGCCAAAGCCGTGCTGGCCCTGTGCCGGCGCCGCGGCGTGCCTCTCATCATCAACGACCGGCTGGACGTGGCCCTGGAGAGCGGGGCCGACGGCGTCCATGTGGGGATCGAGGACGCCCCTGTGGCGGAGATCCGCGCCCAGACCGGGCCGGACTTCCTTATCGGCGCTACCGCCAAAACGGTGGAACAGGCCCGGGCGGCCCAGGCCGCCGGGGCGGACTATCTGGGGGTGGGGGCGGTGTTCCCCTCCCCCACCAAGCAAAACGCCATCCGCATCACCGCCGGGCAGCTGCGGGAGATCTGCGGAAGCGTCTCCATCCCCGCCGTGGCCATCGGCGGCATCACGGCGGAGAACGCCCCATCCCTCAAAGGCTGCGGCATGGCCGGTATCGCCGTGGTGTCCGCCATCTTCGGCGCGGCGGACATTGAAAAAGCCGCCGCCGAGCTCCGGACCCTGGCGGACGCCATCACCGCGCCGTGATCCGGGGAGCGATCTTCGACCTGGACGGCACCCTTCTGGATTCCATGGCCGTCTGGGCCACCCTGGGGGAGCGGTACCTCCGCTCCATCGGATACGAGCCCAGGGAGCGGCTGGGGGAGGTCTTCAAGACCTTCAGCACCGAGCAGGCCGCCCGGTACTACCAAACGCACTACGGCGTCCCCCTGTCCGTCCCGGAGATCACGGCGGGGGTCAACGCCATGATTCACCGCTTCTACCGGGAGGAGGTCCGCCCCAAGCCCGGGGCGGAGGCGTTCCTCCGGCAGCTGCAATCCATGGGCGTCCGCCTGTGCGTGGCCACCGCCAACGACGGCGCTCTGGCCCGGGCGGCGTTGGAGCGCTGCGGCCTGCTGGACTGCTTCTCCGCCGTTTTCTCCTGCGCGGACCTGGGCCTGGGCGGCAAGGGGGAACCGGACATCTTCCGGATCGCCCTGGGGCACCTGGGCACGGAAAAGGCGGAAACCGCCGTGTTCGAGGACGCTCTCCACGCCGCCCAAACCGCCAGGGCAGACGGCTTCCCGGTGGTGGGGATCTGCGACCCCTACGAGCCGGAGCAGGAGGCCCTACGGGCCCTGGCCGACTGCTATTTGACCGATTACCGGCGCGGTGAACGCTTCTTCGCCTTCGCCGCGCAAATGGGAATCCCCGCGGCAGACCGGGGGCACCACTCTCTGTCGCGTTAGAAAAGTTAATGCAAATTCATCGAAAAAGGAGCGAAACAGACCAGATGAGAACCGCATTATCCATCGCAGGATCGGACTCCTG
>CALXDE010000181.1 GCA_944386965.1 uncultured Oscillospiraceae bacterium | reverse complement strand
GTGTTACTGCTGAATCCAACTGGTGTAAAACTGGTGTAAAACCGCTCTTTCAGGCTCGTGAAAAACCCGCAAACCCTTGCGCCGCAACGGGTCTTTAATCCAGTGGCTTCATCGTGGGGAACAAAATTACTTCTCGAATGGTATCATTTCCCGTCAGGAGCATGACGCACCGATCGATGCCGATGCCCAGCCCCCCTGTGGGGGGCAGACCGTACTCCAGGGCGGTGAGGAAGTCCTCGTCCATCATGCCCGCCTCGTCGTCGCCCTTGGCCCGGGCCTCCACCTCCTTCTGGAAGCGCTCTCGCTGGTCGATGGGGTCGTTGAGCTCGCTGAAGGCGTTGCCCATCTCGCTGCGGCAGATAAACAGCTCGAACCGCTCGGTAAGCCGGGGGTCCTTGGGGCTGCGCTTGGCCAGGGGGCTCACATCCACCGGATGCATGGTGATGAAGGTGGGCTGGATCAGCTTGTCCTCCACCTTCTGATCAAACGTCTCATACAGCGCGTGGCCCCAGGTGGGCTCCACCCCGTCCATATCCACGCCGGCAGCCTTGGCGGCAGCCACGGCGGCCTCGTCGGAATCGATGGCCATGAAATCCACGCCGGTGTACTGCTTCACCGCCTCGTGCATGGCAAGCCTGGGCCAGCCGGGGGTCAGATCGATCTCCTCCCCCTGCCACGTCAGCTGGTAGGTGCCCAGGATCTCCCTGGCCGCGCCGGAGAGCAGATCCTCGAAGAGATCCATCATATCGTTGAAGTCGGCGTATGCCTGATAGAGCTCCACACTGGTGAACTCCGGGTTGTGCTTGGGGTCCATGCCCTCGTTGCGGAAGATGCGGCCCACCTCATAGACCCGCTCCATGCCGCCCACAATCAGGCGCTTGAGGGGCAGCTCCGTGGCGATGCGCATATACATGTCGATGTCCAGGGTGTTGTGGTGGGTGATGAAGGGGCGGGCGGTGGCGCCGCCGGAGATGGTGTTGAGCACCGGGGTTTCCACCTCCATAAATCCCCGGTTGTCCAGGAAATTGCGCAGGTACTTGATAAAGGCGCTGCGGATCTCGAAGTTGCGGCGCACCTCCGGGTTGACGATCAGATCCACATACCGCTGGCGGTAGCGTGTCTCCCGGTCGGTGAGGCCGTGGAACTTCTCCGGCAGGGGCAGCAGGGACTTGCTCAGCAGCGTCACCTCCAGGCAGCGCACGCTCATTTCCCCCCGCTGGGTGCGGAACACCTGGCCCTTCACGCCCACGATGTCGCCGATGTCGTATTTCTTGAACCAGTTGTAGGGCTCCTCACCCATGTCGTCCCGCTTGGCGTAGAGCTGGATGCGGCCGGACTTGTCCTGCAGGTCGCAGAAGCTGACCTTGCCCATGCCGCGCTTGCTCATCAGCCGGCCGGCAATGGACACCTCCTGGTTCTCCAGCTCATCAAAGCGGTCTTTGATCTCCTGGGCGTGGTGGGTCACCACATACTTCGTCTCCTGAAAGGGGTCCCGGCCCGCGGCCTGGAGATTCGAGAGCTTCTCCCGGCGGATACGCAAAATCTCCGACAGGTCCTGCTGGGGCTCCGGATTGGTTGGACGGTTCTCTGCCATAACGGCCCTCCTCTTTTGTCATTGGGGATTGGAACACGCCGCGGGCGGCCCCTGGGGGCCGCCCCTGGCGTTATCGCTCGATTTTTTCCACCTTGTAATTCATATTGCCCCGGGGCGCCTCCACGGTGACGATGTCCCCCTCCCGGGCGCCCATCAGAGCCTTGCCCACGGGGGAATCCTCGCTGATGGCGCCGCCCTGGAAGTCCGCCTCCTGGCTGCCCACCACCTTGAACACCAGGGTCTTGCCGTTGCTGACGGCGGTGATGGTCACCTTGCTCCCAATGGTGACGGTATCCGTCTGTCCGGCGTCCTCCTCCACGATCACCGCGTGGAGCAGGATATTCTCCACCTCGGCGATGCGGGAGTAGAGCTTGCCCTGCTCGTTCTTCGCCTCGTCGTACTCGCTGTTCTCGCTCAGGTCGCCGAAGCCCCGGGCCACCTTGATCTGTTCGGCCACCTCGTCGCTGCGGGTGGTCTTCAGGTAGTTCAGCTCCTTTTGCAGTTCATCAAAGCGGGCCTGACTCATCTTGAATTCCTGTTTGCTCTTCATCTTGGCCTCAATCACCTTTCATTTATTGACCATAGACAGGATACGACAGTATACCTATTCTATATTAGTCATAGTGTCTGCATTATAGTAACTTTTCTCGGCCTTGTCAACCTCTCCCACGGGAATTTGATAGTTTTGTAAAATTCCCGCCGCCAAAAGGGCGCTGAGCAGCTGGTCGGTGCGGCAGTTTTCCTCCACCAGCCCCTCCAGCTTCGCCGGCAGCCCCAGGGCCGCGCCCAGGCGCCGGAGATCCTCCGACCCGCTGTACAGGCGCAGGGCGATGGGATTGGAACAGGTCAGCTCCTCCCGGGGGGCGAAGAGCAGCAGCACCTGCGCCTCTTCCAGCTGGGCGCGGGTGGGCCGCTGGAGGGCGGAGACGCCGTATTCCCGCCGCAGGCTGTGACAGAATTCCTCGGCGCCGTACTTCATGGAGACAGCGAGATACCGGACCTGGAGGGCCAGCTCCGTCAGGACCCGCTCCAGCTCCCCGGTCAGGTTGTCCCCCACCGCCGCCACGGTGGCAGCGCCGGGTGAGATTTCCAGCTCCGCCATCCGCTTTTTCACCACCAGCGGGGCCATTCTCCGACAGAGGGGCAACGTATCCACCGGCAGCACCCCCCGCCGCGCGAACAGCTCCTGCCAGGGGAAATCCGCGGGAAATACCGCCTGCCGCACGCCCAGCTTCCCCAGGCAGCGGGCCGCCCGGCCGGCCCAGTACCGGCTCAACATCCGCTGCCCCTTGGGCACCGTCACCGCCAGGACCCGCAGTCCCAGGAGGTTCCGCTCCTCCGCCGACCAGGTCTTCTCATCCTCCCGATACGCGACATATCCGATCATACCAGCCTCCGCCGGCCGCGGCCGCGGCCGTTCTCTCCTCCAGATTGAAGGCCCCGCGTACCTCTGGGCGCAAAAAGCCTCCTGCTCCATGGGTATGGGGCAGGAGGCTCTCCTATGCACAATTACCAGGCCTGCACATAACCGGTGAGGTAGTTGAGGGGATTGACCCGGTTCCCGTTCTCCGTGATCTCAAAGTGGAGATGGGGCCCGCTGGAGATGCCGGTGGAACCGGTGATGCCCAGCACATCCCCCTGGTCCAAATAGTCCCCCACGCTGACCTTGCGGCTGGACATGTGAGCGTAAAGGGTGGTGTTGCCGCTGCCGTGGGACACCACCACATACTCCCCGTAGGAGCTGCTGCGCTGGGAGACGATGACCGTGCCGGCTTTGGCGGCATGGACCTCGGTGGTATATCCCACGCCGCCGATATCCACGCCCTTGTGGTTGGTGGAGGCGCCGGGGATGCCGGTGTTCCGGGGGCCAAAGGGCGATGTGATGCGGCGGCTGGAAACGGGCCAGATGTAGCCCCCCAGAGCGGCGCTGCCTGTGTCCCCGTTTGCGGCGGCCAGCTCCTGGCTCAGGCGGACGATCTCCGCCTGGATGGCCTCCTCCTCCGCCTCCACGGCGTCCAGGGCATCCTGGTACTCGTCCTCATTGGCCTGGATCTCCGCTACCAGGGCATTGGCCTGCGCGCGCTGCTGGTCCAGCTCTGCCCGGGTCGCCTCCAGCTTCGTCTTGGCTTCCTGCTGTCCGGAGCGCTGGGTTTCCAGGTCCGCCTTTTTCCCGGCGATCTCCGCCTGCAGCGCCCGCAGGTCGTCCACCACGCCCTGGCGGAACTCCATGATCTCATTGGCCGCGTCCAGCCGGCCCAGCAGGTCCGGGAAATCCGCGGCGTTGAAGAGCACCGACCAGTAGGAGATGGTTCCCCCCTCCTCCATGGCCCGGACGCACTGGCGGAACACCTCCATCTGCCGGACTTCGTCGGCCTCGGCCTGATCCAGCTCCCCCTGGGTCTGGGTGATCAGGGCGTCATACTGGGCGATCTGGGCCTCCACATTGGCAATCTGGGCGTTTGTGTTGGCGATCTGGCTGTCCAGCAGGTTCTTGCGCTCCAGAGCCCGGCTCTTGTCGTCTGCCAGGTCATCCAGCTGGCTCTCCAGCTCCTTGCGCTGCTGCGTCAGCTCGTCCGCGTCATCCCGCAGCGCGTCGATATCCGCCTGGGTCACCGCCTGCGCGGCGGGCGCTACCAGGTCCAGGCGCAGGGAAGCGACAACGAGCAGGACAATCACCGCACTGCGCAGTATTTTCCAAAGACGCTTTTTCATATGCCCTCCCCTCTCAGACCTTCAGGAACTGGCGGATGGCGGAGAGACTCCCGCCCACGCCAATGAACACGCCTGCCCCGGCGAACACCAGGGCCACGGCGCCCCACAGCTCGCCGAAGGGCACGATCTGGATAATGGAAAACAGGTCGTTGCCGGACACGCCGCCGGTCACCAGCTGATAGAGTCCCCACTGGAGGAAGAAGGCGATCAGTGCCGAGAGCAGGCCCATCAGCAGCCCCTCGTAGACGAAAGGCCAGCGGATAAAGCCGTTGGTAGCGCCCACCATCTTCATGATGGCGATCTCGTCCCGCCGGTCAAAGGTGGTGAGCTTGATGGTGTTGGCGATGATGAACACCGACACCAGGAACAAAATGGCGATCAGGGTCACGCTGAGAATGGTGGCGATGTTGCGCAGCGTGATAAACCCGTCGCTGAGCTCCTCGTAGGCGTTGACATTTCCCTCCCCGATGCCCGGTATATCCTCTATCAAATCGGCCGTTTCCGACATGCGGGACAGGTCGTCCATATAGATGGCATAGCGGTGGCGCAGGGTGGAGGAGTCCATCTCGTCCCCGGCCAGCTCCTCAATCTCCGGGTAATCGCTGATATAGCTCTCCCAGGCCTCATCCCGGCTGATAAATTCCACGCTCATCACGTTGGGCACCGCCAGCAGATCGTCCTCCAGGGCCCTGGCCTGGGCCTCATTCAGGCTGTCGTCCACAAAGGCCAGCACCTGGTTCTCATCCTCCAGCTTGCTGAGCGTAGCGTCGGCATTGACCGCCACCAGGGAAAAAGTCCCCATGATGAGCAGGCACGCCACCGTGATGCCGATGGCGGCAAAGGACATGAACCCGTGGGTGAACATATTGGAGACACCCTCGGCAAAGAAATAGGCAAAATCGTGGTTTCTGTTCCTGTTTTTCTCACGCATTGGCCTTCACCCCATACTTTCCCACAGCGTCACTGATCACACGGCCCCGGTCCAGCATGACCACCCGCTCGTCGAAGCGGTTGACCAGGTCCTTCTCGTGGGTCACCACCAGAACGGTGGTCCCCAGATCGTTGATGCGCTTGAGCAGCGTCATAATCTCCAGGGAGCGGGCCGGGTCCAGGTTGCCCGTGGGCTCGTCGGCAATGATGGTGGAGGGGTTGTTCACCAGGGCCCGGGCGATGGCCACCCGCTGCTGCTCACCACCGGAGAGCTCGTTGGGCAGACGGCTCTGCTTTGTCTCCAGCCCCACCAGACGCAGCACATAGGGGATGCGCTTCTTGATCTCCTTGGGCGTGGCCCCCACCACCCGCATGGCAAAGAGCATGTTGTCATAGACCGTCTTGTTCTCAATGAGGCGGAAGTCCTGGAAGATGACCCCCAGGGTACGCCGCATATAGGGGATCTGCCACTCAGCGATGTTGGTCAGGCTGAAGCCGTTGACCATGACCCGCCCCTCCGACGGGATCACTTCGCCGGTGAGCAGCTTGATGATGGTGGATTTCCCGGAGCCGGAGGGCCCCACCAGAAACACGAATTCTCCGTCCTTGATCTCCAGATTCAGGCCGTTGAGGGCCCGGGTGCCGTTGGAATATTCCTTGATGACATCCGTTAATCGTATCATAGCTCTCCCATCCCGCACATCATATTTATGTAAACGCCAAACCGGCAAAAACGCCCGGTTGGAACAGACTAATTTTAGTCGAAAAAGGAAGATACGTCAAGGGACAAGTGATGAACAAATTATGAATGCGCGCATTATGTAAATCTCTGGAAATTCCCGTTTCCAGCAGCAAGCGGCCCCCGGATTACCCGGAGGCCGCTTGGGCATTGCTCACTCAGGCGTCGATCCCGCGGCTGGTCAGATACTTCTTGACCATCAGCGCCACCTTAAAGGTGATGGCGTCGTCGAACTCCCGCAGGTCCAGACCCGTCAGCTTTTTAATCTTCTCCAGCCGGTACACCAGGGTGTTGCGGTGGACAAAGAGCTTGCGCGCCGTCTCTGAGACATTCAGGTTGTTCTCAAAGAACTTGTGGATGGTAAACAGCGTCTCCTGGTCCAGCGCGTCGATGGGATTCTTTTTGAAGACCTCCATCAAAAACATCTCGCACAGGGTGGTGGGCAGCTGATAAATCAGGCGGCCGATGCCGAGATTCTCGTAGTTGATGACATATTTCTCCGTATCAAAGACCTTGCCCACCTCGATGGCGATCTGCGCCTCCTTGTAGGACTTGGCCAGCTCCCGCAGATGGTTGGCCACCGTGCCGATGCCCACGACCACCCGGCTCTCGGCCCCGTCCCGCAGGGCCTCCTCCACTGTGGCGGCGATGCGGTTGAGCTCCCGGTCCCCGTTGTCAGAGATCTGGTGGATCAGCGCCACGTCCACGTCATCCACATTCAGCACAAAGTCTGTCTGCCGGTCGGGGAAGATATTCTGGATCACATCCAGGTGCACCGCCTCCGACTCATCCAGATTCCGAATGACAAACACGCCCCGGGGCACCTCCGGGTCCACATGGAGCTCCTTGGCCCGCATATAGATATCCCCCAGCATGATATTGTCCGAGATAATATTCTTGATAAAGGAGCCCCGGTCGTGCTTCTCCTCGTAATAGGCCTTCGCCCCGTTCAGCGAGACGCTGGCCACCGAGCAGACCGCCCGGGCCACCTCGTCGTCCGCCATGACAAAGACCGCGTAGTCAAACTGGGTTCCCCAGCCGCCCAGCGCCTTGAAGGACTTTCCCTGATAGGAAAAACAGCGCCCCTCCGCGTGGGCAATGGGGTCCACATACTCCGGCCATTTATTGCCGATGAGCCCCAGGTCGCTGCAGGAAATGACGGTCCCCTCCCCATCCAGCACACCGAGCACCTGATCTGTGGTTTCCTTGATCTGCAGAACAACATTCTGAAAAATTCTACCCGACATACTTCTATCCTCCTACCGGATTTCCGGCGATCCGCCATTCAACCGTCTTTTGTGCAATATGACTATTCTTCTACCATTATACCGGGCATCTTCTCAGAATGCAAGACATTTTTTCTTTTTTTCACAAAATCTAAGGATAATTTTTAGGCAAAGTGTTAATAAGTTTCTATTTCCCTCCAATTTTCTCCAACTCGTCGATTTCTTCCGGAAATAAGTGCCGATATTTCCCGGTGTCCAGAGAGCCATCCAGCCGCAGCGGTCCCATGGCCACCCGGCGCAGGGATAAAACCGTCTTACCGCGGCTGAGAAACATTCGCTTGATTTGGTGAAATTTACCCTCGTGCAATGTGACGAACACCCGGGCCGGGTCCTCTGTCAGCTCCAGCCGGGCGGGAAGACAGGTAAAGTCGCTCAGCGGAAGCCCCTCAGCGAAGGCCACCTGGTCGGCGGCGTCCGCCGGCCCGGAGAGGCGCGCCTCATACACTTTGTCCACATGGCGCTTGGGGGAGAGGAGCGCATGGGCCAGCGCGCCGTCGTTGGTGAGAAGGAGGAGGCCCTCCGTGTCCTTGTCCAGCCGCCCCACAGGGAAAAGCCCGATGCGCCGCAGCTCCGGCGCCAGCAGATCCAGCACCGTCCCCTGCCTGCTGTCCTCTGTGGCGGAGAGGAGCCCCGCGGGTTTATTGAGCAGCAGATAGGTGAACCGGCGGTAGCCCAGGTCCTCCCCATCCACCGTGATCTCCGCCCGCTCCGGGTCAACCTTCGTCTCTACCCCGGCTGCCGGCAGGCCGTCAACCAGGACTCTCCCCTCCCGGACCAGCGTCCGGACCTCCCGCCGGGACCATCGTCCCGTAGAGGCGATCACTTTATCCAACCGTTCCATCGGCAAGGTGTCCCTCCCCCTTTCCATCGATCCTGGACAATCGTATCATATTTTTCCCGGAAAGGGAATAGGAATCAGTGAGGAGGGATGCTATGTTCATCGTATCTGCCAAATTCGAGCCCAAAAAAGCGCTCCGCTGGGCGATTGCGGCCGGAATTTTACTTCTGGCGGTCATTTTGACGCTCCGCCACTTTCAGGACGCCCCCTCCCCCGGGGAGGAGCCGGTCACCGCCGCCACGGATCAGGAGCGGGTGGCCTACCTGGAGAGCCTCGGCTGGGAGGCTGACCCGGCACCCACGGAAACCCTCACCTTCTCCCTGCCCCAGCCCCTGAGTGAAGCCTATGAGGAGTACAACCAACTGCAGCTGGAGCAGGGCTTCGACCTCACCCCCTATGCCGGAATGCAGGTCAGCCGCTACAGCTATGCCGTCCACAACTACCCGGGCTTTCCTGATCAGGTGCAGGCAGACCTGTATGTGTGCGGCGACGTGATCATCGCCGGAGATATCCTCTCCTACGGCGACCAGGGCTTCGTAGCCACTCTGCGCTTTCCGGAGGCGTGACCCGCGACGCCCGGCTGGGGCAGGAAAAACGGCAGGGGACAGAGGGCTGAACTCCCTCCGCCCCCTGCCGTTTCTGCCAAGCAGAGCGCCTTTACATCTCATGCCACAAAAAGGAACCGGCCCAGAAAGGCCGGTTCCTTTGAAACGCGGGGAAATTCTTACTTGTCCTCGATGTCGATGACAACGCCGGAACCCACGGTACGGCCACCCTCACGGATAGCGAAACGCAGGCCCTTCTCAATGGCGATGGGGGTGATCAGCTCCACCTTCATATCCACGTTGTCGCCGGGCATGCACATCT
>CALXDE010000180.1 GCA_944386965.1 uncultured Oscillospiraceae bacterium | reverse complement strand
CCTTGCCCCGGTTTGAGGTGGACGTGCGTAAGACCGACCAGCCCAACGTGACCAACATCTACGTGCGGGATAAGGCGCGGAAGGGATAGGCTGGGAATTAGGAATTAGGAGTTAGGAATTAGGAGTTTTTGTGTCCGGCTGGGCCGGACAAATTTTGAATGTGCGCCCGTGGCACGTACCACAATTCCTAACGTCCGCTGTCACTCCACGCTCCGGCGGCGCGGCCTGAGGCCGCGCCGCTTTTTTGCGCTCTGTTTTTAAAATGTGGAAAACCGGAAGGATTTTTCTGAATAAGAATCGGCTCCGCTGGCAGCGATGGAGATGGAAAACTCCGGCAGCCAACGGAGCGTTTCATTCCCAGCGGGCCGCGGACGAAGAACGGCCATATTAAAAGCGGCGCCGTCTGGCGCGAAAATGTTCGGAAAGGAGATGCCGGAAACATGAAAGACGATCAAAAAGCAAAGCCGTGGGTTCTGGCCCTGGCGGCGGCGGTGGTCCTGATAGCGGCGGTGCTTGCCCCGTCCGCCCGGGCCGCCGGAGCGGAGCGCACCCTGGTGCCCGTGGGCCGGGCGGTGGGGGTAAAGCTCTTCTCCGACGGGGTCATGGTGGTGGGCTTTTCCGAGGTGGCCTCCGACCAGGGCCGCGCCGCCCCCGCCCGGGACTGCGGCCTGAAGGAGGGGGACATCATCACCCACATCGGGCAGACGGAGGTGGACACCATTGAGGAGGTCCAGGCCGCCCTCCAGCAGGCGGGGGACACGGACCTGAGCATCCGGGCTCTTCGGGAGGACCAGACCGTCCAGCTAACTGCCCACGCCGTCCGCTGCGGCAGCGACGGGCAGTACAAGCTGGGGGCCTGGATTCGGGACTCCATGGCGGGCATTGGCACCGTCACCTTCTGGGACCCGGAGACCGGCGCCTTCGGCGCCCTGGGCCACGGCATCAACGACGTGGACACCGCCCAGCTCATGCCCCTCCAGTCCGGGGGCATCCTCTACTCCGACGTGGCGGGGGTGAAGAAGGGGGAAAAGGGCGCCCCCGGGGAGCTGAAGGGGGACTTCCAGACCGACCGGGACCTGGGTGAGCTCTACGCCAACACGCCGGGGGGCGTGTTTGGCACCCTGACGGACGAGGGCTTTTTTCAGAACAGCCAGCCCCTGCCCGTGGCGGCCCGGGATGAGGTAAAAGCCGGCCCCGCCACGATTTTGTCCAACGTGGCGGGGGATGAGGTGAAGGAGTACGCCGTGGAGATCACCCGTATCTTTCCCCAAAATGACGAGGATACCCGCAATCTCATGCTCAAGGTCACCGACCCGGAGCTGCTGGCCGCCACCGGCGGCATTGTCCAGGGCATGAGCGGCTCCCCCATCCTCCAGGACGGGAAGCTGGTGGGGGCGGTTACCCATGTGCTGGTCAATGACCCCGCCCAGGGCTACGGCATCCTGGCGGAAAATATGCTGACCCTGGCGGAGGAGAGCCGGCCGGAGGCATAACAGGCAGAAGGAAAGGGCCGCCGGAATTTTTCCGGCGGCCCTTGGCATATGAAACGATTCCCAGGCAGGCGGCTGAGCCGCCCGCTGATTCTAATTTAGGTGTCGTCCTCGATGAGGCCGTAATCCCCGTCGTTGCGCTTGTATACCACGGCGAAGCGGCCGTCCTGATCCACGTCCTTGAAGGCGAAGAAGGTGTGGCCCAGCAGATCCATCTGGAGCACCGCCTCGTCCACCGTCATGGGCTTGATGGGGAAGCGCTTGGTGCGGACGATGTGGTATTCCTCCTCGTCGCTCACCGGGGCGAAGGAGGAGAGCTCCTCCACGTCTACGCTGCGGGTGAAGGCGTCCTGCCGCAGGCGCTTTTCCAGCCGGGTTTTGTTCCGGCGCAGGCGGCGCTCCACGGAGGAGACGGCGGCGTCGATGGTGGCGAACATGTCGGAGGTGCTCTCCGCCACGCGGATGATGGTGCCGCCGGAGCGGATGGTCAGCTCCACATTGTTGCGGCCCTTCTCTACACTGAAGACGATGGCGGCCTCCGCGTCCGCCTTAAAATAACGGTCTAACTTGCCCACCTTTTTCTCCGCGTAGGCGTGGACCTTGTTAGGCAGATTGATCTTTTTGTCGGTAAACACGAACTTCATCGTTTTCACTCCTTCCGCCCCGGAGGGGCTTGGCTGGGCCGGTTTCCCGTCCCTTGCCTTGATTATACCACGAAGTTCGCCAAATGTCACAGATAATTTTAAAATTTTCTGCGCAGTTTTACCAATAGACCGCCGGACCACTCCAGGGGTGGCTGGCGCTCATGCCGGCGAATAACAAAGATTCAAAGAGATACCAAAGCCCCTTAAGGAGGAGCTGGAAAGGAATGCAGTCTGCAAACCTTTCAGACCTCTTTAAGGGGCTTTGCTCTAGTATCCCAGCATCTCGTTAACCAGAAGCACATCAGCCCTGGGAATACACAGAGGACGGCCGAAATGGATGCTCATCACCTTGCAGAGCCGGTCGGGGCTGCTACAGTCCCAGCACTGGTCCGGGGTCTCCACACAGGGAGTTTTCCGGTTTAAACGTACACAGTTTCTGGGGGCGGCCACATTTCGCGCCCGGCGGAAGG
>CALXDE010000179.1 GCA_944386965.1 uncultured Oscillospiraceae bacterium | reverse complement strand
CTGCGGCCACGATCACGACCATGACCACGACCATGATGGGCATCATCACCATGACCACGATGACCATGGTGAGCATCACGAGCACCACCAGGATCATGACCACCACGAGGAGGGCCATGACCACCATATGCATGACGAGAACTGCACCTGCGGCTGCCACGACCACGATCACCACCATCACCACGGCCACCACGCCGACGAGGTGTTCTCCAGCTGGGGCGTGGAGACGCCCCGGACCTTCACCGAGGCGGAGATCCGCACGGCTCTGGAGGCGCTGGACACCGGGAAGTACGGCGCGGTCCTCCGCGCCAAGGGCATCGTTCCGGCTGGAGACGGCGCCTGGCTCCACTTCGACTTCGTCCCCGGGGATCTGGAGATCCGCCATGGGGCGGCGGATGTCACCGGGCGGCTGTGCGTCATCGGCTCCCAGCTCAGCGAGGACGGCCTGAAGACCCTGTTCGGGGTGTGAGGATTTCGCCATGGCAAGAGAGATTCCGGTCTATCTGATCGTGGGCTTCCTGGACAGCGGGAAGACCCAGTTTATCAACAGCGTGCTGGAGGAGGGGTTCTCCAACGGCGAGCGGACGCTGCTGCTCTCCTGCGAGGAGGGGGAGGAGTCCTACAACCAGCGGGCCCTGGAGGGCGTCACCGTAGTTCCCTGTGAGGATATGGACGAACTCACCGTCCCCTACTTCCAGTCCCTGGAGAAGAAATACCGGCCCACCCAGATTCTCATTGAGTTCAACGGCATGTGGTCCATGGAGGAGTTCTGCACCCAGCGCCTGCCGGGCAACTGGATTCTCTATCAGATCATGTGCATGGTGGACGCCAACACCTTCGACCTCTACGCCAAGAACATGGGACAGCTGATGATGGAGAAGATCCGCAACGCGGATATGGTGATCTTCAACCGCTGCACCCAGGAGCTGAAGGCGTCCCTGCGCAAGCGGAACCTGCGGATGGTGAACCGCCGGGCGGACATCTTCCTGGAGGACGAGAAGGGCGGCTCCGAGGATTACCGGGACGGCACGGTGTCCGCCTTCGATCTGAGTCAGGACGTGATCGAGATCGCTGATGACGACTTCGGCGTGTTTTATGTGGAAGTCATGGACGACGTGGACATGTACCTCCACAAGACCGTGCGCTTCAAGGGCCTGGTCTGCCAGGACAAGCGGTTCGGGGATTACTTCACCGCCGGCCGCCACGCCATGGTCTGCTGCGCCAACGACATCACCTACTTTGGCCTGCCCTGCGCCTGGGAGAAGAAGGATACCCTGAAAACCAAGGACTGGGTGGAGGTCACCGCCCAGGTCCGCCGGTGCTCCTGGAAGCTCTACGAGGGGGAGACGGGGCCGCTGCTGCTGGTGAAGGACATCCGGCCCTGTGAGAAGCCGGAGCCGGAAGTAGTACAATTTTGAGGAAAAAGGCATTAGCCTTTTTCCTCAAAAAATATTCGCTGCGCTCTGCGCCTCGGTCGTCCGCCGAAGGCGGACGATTCGACGCTCTCTCCGCGCAAAGTATTTTTCCGACGTACATGCCGTCGGAAAAATGATTGAATTTGGGGCACATGTCCTTGGACATGACGGATTTGAAATTCGCCGTCCGCGGGCGGCGGAGGTCGGAAAGACGCGCATAGAGAGGTCCCGCGTCCGCCTGGGGCGCGGGGCCTCTTTTGCGGTTTCGATGGACAGAGAGGAAAATTTTTCGTATACTGAACGAAACGTTTTCCGAAAAATCGGGTGAATATCAGTGAAGGGATAAAGGAGGGAGGCCTATGGAGGACAGTCAGATCATCACCATGTACTTTGCCCGGGATGAGGGGGCCATCCAGGCCTGCAGGGAGAAGTACGAGCCCTACTGCATGGCCATTGCCCAGAATATTTTGACAGAGCAGCGGGACGCGGAGGAGTGCGTCAACGACACGTGGCTGCGCGCCTGGAACGCCATGCCGCCCCACCGCCCGGCCCGGCTCTCGGCCTTTTTGGGAAAGATCACCCGGAATTTGGCCCTGAACCGCTGGCGCGGCCATCGCTCGGCCCGGCGGGGCGGGGGAGAGGTGCCCCTGGCCCTGGCGGAGCTGGAGGAGTGCCTCTCCGGCGGCAGTACCCCGGAGGAGGAGCTGGACGCCAAGGCCCTGGCTGAGGCGGTGACGGCGTATCTGCGGTCCCAGAGCGCCCTGAAGCGGATGGTGTTCATCCGGCGGTACTGGTACCTCAACACCGTGCCGGTGATCGCCCGGCAGCTGTCCATGAGCGAGGGCAAGGTCAAGTCCATGCTCCACCGGATGCGCCTGGAACTGCGGGAAAAACTGGGAGAGGAGGGGCTGCTGTGAAGAGCGAAAAACTGCTGGAGGCCATGAACGACCTGCCGGAGGAGCTGATCGCCGAGGCCAATGTCCGCCGGCGGCACCCCCTGGTGCGCATCGCCGCGGTGGCGGCCTGCTTTGTGGTGCTGCTGGTGGGGATGTACCCATTTTTGAAGTCATTCCAGGGACTTGGCAGTTCAGATGACTGCTATGTATCAGATAAAGATGTCATTTATCGCGAGGGGGCGATCTATGATGTGATCGCCACGAACTACACCGCTGACATGGAGCGTCTGGCCCTGCCGGGCGCCATCACAGAGGAGATGGTGGGGGAGAAGGTGGACATCGCCCAGGGCTACGGGGATGTGTACGCCTACGCCCCTCTGGAGGGCAGGAACGGCACTGCCCCCGCGGCCCTCTACCTCCTGCGCCGGACCGACGAGGGCCACGAGGGGGAGTGGTGGTACCTGGCCTTCACCGGCTTTGTCGCCGGGGATGAGAGCGGCCATGTGGAGGCGGAGACGATGCTTCAGGTCTACG
>CALXDE010000178.1 GCA_944386965.1 uncultured Oscillospiraceae bacterium | reverse complement strand
CTCGGCATCGAGCCCCAGTACACCGCTGAGGAGCTGGTGGGCGCCGACGCCACGGTGCCCAGCGTGGTGGGCATGACCGAGGAGGCCGCCGCCGCGCGGCTGAAGGAGTACGGCTTTGACGCCTACCGCACCGTGGGCGAGGGGGATACGGTCACCGACCAGACGCCCCTGGGGGGCGCCATCGTGCCGGGCAGCGCGGAGATCATCCTCTATATGGGAGAGGAGAAGCCTGATGACCTGTGCGCCGTGCCCTATGTGGTGGGCATGACCGCCTCCAAGGCCAATGAGGCCATCACCAACGCCGGCCTCATTATGAAGGTCACCGGCGCTACGGACCAGAGCAGCAGTGCCGTCATCGCCATCAGCCAGAACTACGCCGAGGGCGCCCAGCTGGAGGCCGGCAGCGTGGTGGAGGTCCGCTTCGGCGACACCTCGGTGCTGGACTGAGGGGAGAAAAAGTCCGCAAGATTTACAATATTTTCGACACTATAAGCGGATTAACTTGCAAAAAACTGTAATATACTCTTGGTAAGCCCGCCCCACTGGCGGAGGCAAACAAAAGAGGAGTATTGCTATGAAACTGTCTGATTTACTGCGGGATATTCCCATCCAATGCGCCGCGGCAGACCTGGAAATGGAGATCGCCGGCGTCAGCTACGACTCCCGGCATACCCAGCCCGGGGACCTGTTTGTGGCCATGACCGGTTTTGCCACCGACGGGCACAAGTACATTTCCGCCGCCGTGGAGAAGGGGGCGGTGTGCGTCCTGTGCCAGACGCCGCCGGAGGGGGCCGTCCCCTATATTCAGGTGGCGGACAGCCGCCGCGCCCTGGCGGTGGTGGGGGCCAACTTCTTCGGCCACCCGGCAGAGGAGATGACCATGGTGGGTGTCACCGGCACCAACGGCAAGACCACCACCACCTACCTGCTCAAGGATATCCTGGAGCACGCCGCCGGAGCCAGGGTGGGCCTCATCGGTACCAATCAGAACATGATCGGCGACCGGGTCCTCCACACCGAGCGCACCACCCCGGAGTCCTTTGAGGTGCAAAAGCTCTTCCGGGAGATGGCGGACGCGGGGTGCACCCATGTGGTGATGGAGGTGTCCTCCCATGCCCTGGCGCTGGACCGGGTCTACGGCGTCCGCTACGCCGTGGGGGTGTTCACCAATCTGACCCAGGACCATCTGGACTTCCATGAGACAATGGAGGCCTACTGCGATGCCAAGGCCATCCTGTTTCAAAACTGTGATGTAGGCGTCTACAATGCCGACGACCCCTGGGCGGACCGCCTGATGTCCCACGCTGCCTGCAAAACCTTCTCCTTCGGCGAGAAGGCGGGCGCGGAAATGCGGGCGGAGCACATCCGCCTCCACGACACGGGCGTGGAATTTGACGCGGTGGAAAACGGACGGACACAAAAAATTGAGGTTGCAATCCCCGGCGGTTTTATGGTATATAATACCCTTGGTGTCCTGGCGGCGGCCCGGGCCCTGGGCGTCCCCATGGAGGAGAGCGCAAAGGTCCTCCGCCGCACCGCCCATGTGAAGGGCCGGGTGGAGCCGGTGCCCACGGACGGGGACTACACCATCCTCATCGACTATGCCCACACCCCGGACGCCCTGGAAAACGTGCTGAAGGCCGTGGGGGGCTTTGCCAGAGGACGGGTGGTGGCGCTGTTCGGCTGCGGCGGCGACCGGGATAAAACCAAGCGCCCCCAGATGGGGAAGATCGCCGCGGACAACGCCGATTTTGTCATTGTCACCTCCGACAATCCCCGGACCGAGGACCCGGGGGCCATCATCGCCGACATCCTGCCGGGGCTGGCGGGGACCAAGACGCCCCATGTGACCATTGAAAACCGGGTGGAGGCCATCCACTATGCCATTGACCACGCCCGGAAGGGGGACGTCATCGTCCTGGCGGGCAAGGGCCACGAGGACTACCAGGAGATCAACCACGTCAAGCACCACCTGGATGAGCGGGAAGTGGTGGCGGCGTATCTGAAGGAGCGGAAACAGTAGCGGACGCGCGGCCGCGGCCCGCCTCCGGGAAGCGCTTCGCCCGGGCTGTGGAAGGACCGCGGAATCTCGCGCGGCCCGGCGGAAAACAAAAGAACCCGGCGGCGGCCGGTTTGAGGGAGAAAGCAGATTATGATGATCGTTGCCTGTTTGGTGAGCTTTGCCGTGACGGTGCTGGTGGGAGGAAAGGTGATCCTGCCGGCGCTGCGGCGCATGAAGGCGGGGCAGAGCATCCGGGAGGATGGCCCCAAGTGGCACGCCGGGAAGTCCGGCACCCCCACCATGGGGGGGCTGATGTTCATTCTGGGCATCGGCGCGGCGGTGGTCGCCGCCGGCTGGCCCCAGATGCGCCAGGGGATCTATACCCACCTGTATGTCTACCTGTTTGCCCTGGTGTTTGGCGCCATAGGCTTCTTTGACGACTATCAGAAAGTGAAGAAACACCAGAACCTGGGACTGACGGCGCTGCAGAAGTTTGTGCTGCAGCTGGCGGCGGCGGTGGCCTTCCTGGCCCTCATGCGCCTGGAGGGGATGCTGACGCCGGATGTGTATGTCCCCTTTCTCCAGCTGTATATCCATCTGAGCTGGCCGGTATACCTGGTGTTTGCCGCCTTTGTCATCGTGGGAACGGTGAACGCTGTGAATATCACCGACGGACTGGACGGACTGGCCACCGGGGTGACGGTGCCGGTGGCGCTGTTTTTCGTGTCTGTGGCCACCTGGTGGGGCTATGCGCAGCTGGGTGTCTTCGCCGGGGCCATGCTGGGTGGGCTGCTGGGGTTCCTCATCTTCAACGCCTATCCCGCCAAGGTGTTCATGGGCGACACCGGCTCCCTCTTCCTGGGAGGGGCGGTGGCGGGGCTGGCCTTTGCCTTCGACATGCCCCTGGTGCTGGTGCTGGTGGGGATTGTCTACATTGTGGAGACGCTCTCCGACATCATCCAGGTGACCTATTTCAAGCTGACCCACGGCAAGCGGATCTTCAAAATGGCTCCCATCCACCACCACTTTGAGATGTGCGGATGGAGCGAGGTGAAGATTGTGGTGGTGTTTACGGCGGTGTCCGCCGTCTTCTGCGCCCTGGCCTATTTCGGCGTCATGGGGCGGTACATCGTATAGAGCGGATTGCCGGCGGGGCGGGAGCGCGATCCCGTCCGGCCATGACCCCGGCGGCGCGGCGTTCCCGGCAGCCTGCCGGGGACCGCGCTTTTTCCGGAAAGGAGAGTGTCCATGACCCAGGAGGAGAAACGGCTGCGGCGGCAGGAGCGCCGGCTGAAGATTCGGGAGCTCCAGGAACTGGCCAAGGGTCCCATTGATATGCCCTTCCTGGTCCTGGTGCTGATGCTGACGGTCATCGGTCTTATCATGCTCTTTTCCGCCAGTTTTCCCTCGGCCCTGAACAAGTATAACGACGCGGCCTACTTTGTCATCCGGCAGGCCCGCTTCGCCGCCGCCGGCGTGGCGTTCATGCTGGTGATGAGCAAGATCAACTACCAGCGCCTGCGGGGCGTGGCGACGTTTGTCCTGCTGGCCTCCATCGTGCTGCTGATTCTGGTGGTGCTGCCCGGACCCAACGAGTATGGAAAACTCTTTGGCGTGCGGGAGAACAACGCCGTCCGGTGGCTGCGGATGTTCCTGGTGGCGGGGCCCACCTACCAGCCCTCGGAGGTGGCGAAGCTGGGCATTATCATCTACTTCGCCGCCACCATCTCCCAGCGCAAGGACAAGATGCGCACCTTCAAATACGGTATCCTGCCCTACGGCATTCTGCTGGGGATCTACGCCCTTTTGATGCTGGCGGAGCCCCATCTGTCCGGATGCATCCTGCTGGTGGGCATCGGGGCGGTGATGATGGTGGTGGGCGGCATGGACTGGCGGTGGGTGACCGCCGGCATCCTGCTGGCCTGCCTGGCCCTGTACGCGGTGCTGTTCACGGACCTGATGGAGATCATCGGCTACAACTCCAGCCGCATCCTCACCTGGCGGGACCCCTTCTGGGACCCGAAGGATGACAGTTACCAGATGGCCCAGAGCCTCATCGCCATCGGCTCAGGGGGGCTCTTCGGGGTGGGCCTGGGCCGGGGACGGCAGAAGTTCATGTTCCTTCCGGAGGAGCACAACGACTTTATCTTTGCCATCATCTGCGAAGAGCTGGGCTATGTGGGGGCGGGGATCATCATGATCCTCTTTGCCCTGCTCATCATCCGGGGCTACTGGATCGCCATCCACGCCCGGGACCGGTTCGGAGCGCTGCTGGCGGTGGGGGTCACCACCCAGATCGGGCTCCAGGTGTTCCTCAATATCGCCGTGGTGACGGGGCTGATCCCGGCCACAGGCATCTCCCTGCCCTTCTTCAGCTATGGCGGCACGGCGCTGATGATTCAGCTCTTTGAGGTGGGGATGATCCTGAGCGTGTCCCGGCAGATGCCGGCGATGAAGGCGGGGTAACACTTCAAAAACGTGCGGGGCACGTTTTTGAATACCCGGTTTTCTGCGCGCACTCGCTGCGCTCGCACACTGGAAAACCGCAGGGTATGTTTCCAAGGCGCATGTCCTTGGAAACATGAATTGGGGTTCTTTGGCGGCCGAGCGGAATTTTTCCGACGCGCATGTCGCCGGAAAATGATTCGGGTGCGCTGCGCCCACACACTGGACCATGGAAGCGGACATGGGATTTCAGGGCAGACTACTGAGAAACGGAGAGGGGGGAGCGGGGCCATGCGCGTGATCTTTACCTGCGGAGGCACCGCGGGCCATGTGAACCCGGCCCTGGCCCTGGCGGGGCTTATTCGGGAGCGCCAGCCGGGCTCGGAGATTTTGTTTGTGGGGGCCAACCGGGGCATCGAGCGCCGCCTCATTGAGACGGCGGGCTACCCCTTCCAGGCCGTGGAGGTGTCCAGTCTCCACCGGTCCCTGAAGCCGAAGGAGATCGGGCACAATTTGATTTCCCTGAAAAATCTCGCCACCGCCCCCCATGCGGCCGGGAAAATCCTGAAGGCGTTCCGGCCGGACCTGGTGGTGGGCACCGGAGGCTATGCCAGCTATCCCACGGTGAAGGCGGCCTCCGCCGCCGGCATCCCCACGGCCATCCACGAGTCCAACGCGATCCCGGGCCTTACCACCCGGCTGCTGGAGCCCTGCGCCGACGTGATCATGGTGGGGTTCGAGGACTGCCGGAAGAACTACCGGCACCCGGAGAAGGTGGCCGTCACCGGGACGCCGGTGCGGGGGGAGTTCTTCTCCTGCACCAGGGAACAGGCCAAGGAGCGCCTGGGTGTGGATGACAGCAAGCCGCTGGTGGTGTCCTTCTGGGGGAGCCTGGGGTCGGCGGAGATGAACCGGGAGATGGTGGATTTCATCGCCCGTGAGCTCCGGACCAACCAGTTTCACCACATCCACGGCGCCGGGGTATACGGCTATCAGTCCATCCTGGCGGGACTGCGGGAGCGGGGCATCGAGCTGGCCAACAGCCCCACGGTGGAGGTGCGGGAATATATCTATGACATGGCCCTGGTGATGCGGGGAGCCGACCTGGTGATCTGCCGGGCCGGAGCCTCCACCATCAGTGAGCTGACGGCCCTGGGGGTGCCGGCCGTCGTTGTGCCCTCCCCCAACGTCACCAACAACCACCAGGAGAAAAACGCCCGGGTCCTCTCCGACCACGGGGCGGCGGTGCTGCTCCTGGAGCGGGAAAGCAGCGGCGAGCGGCTGCTGGAGGAGACGCGGGCGATCCTGTCCGACGGGGAGCGCCGGGCGGAGATGGGGAAAAACATGGCGGCTCTGGGTATCCCGGACGCGGGAGAGCGGATTTACAAGACTGTGACGGCTCTGCTGCGCTGAGACGGCAGACTGTCACCGCATGCGCGCCTCTTCGCATAAGATGGAGTGATTTTGGTACACTCTACTGCGGAGGGACGACATATGGGTGAGTTTTTCATTGCCGGCGGCAGACCCCTGGAGGGGTCGCTGCGGGTACAGGGGGCCAAAAACAGTGTGCTTCCCATTCTGGCCGCCACGATTCTGCACAGCGGCGTTTCGGTGCTGCGCAACTGTCCCCGTCTGCGGGACGTGGACGCCTCCGTCCGGATTCTGCGGCACCTGGGGTGCCGGGCGGATTGGGAGGGCGAGAGTCTGGTGGTGGATACTGCCGGCATGACATGCTGCGAGATTCCGGACCGGCTGATGCGGGAGATGCGCTCCTCGGTGATCTTTCTGGGGGCCATTCTGACCCGGTGCGGCCGGGCGGACCTGTCCCTGCCCGGCGGGTGCGAGTTGGGCCCGCGGCCCATCGACCTGCACCTGGCCGCGCTGCGCCAGCTGGGCGCGCGGGTGCAGGAGGGAGGCGGCCGCCTGCGCTGCGAGGCCGGGGAGATGCGGGGCCGGGAGATCACGTTTGCCATTCCCAGCGTGGGCGCCACGGAGAACGCCATCCTGGCCGCCTGTGGCTGCGAGGGCACCACGGTCCTGATGAACGCTGCCCGGGAACCGGAGATCCGGGACCTCCAGGATTTTCTGGTGGGAATGGGACACAGGGTCCAGGGGGCGGGGAGCTCCACAGTGACGATTCAGGGGCGCAGTCCCACCCACGACAGCGCCCACACCATCATGCCCGACCGCATCGTGGCGGCCACCTATCTCTCGGCGGTGGCCGCGGCGGGGGGCGAGGTGGAGCTGCGGGGCGTGGACTACCGCCACCTGGCCACCGTTACCGCCGCCCTCCACGAGGCGGGATGCCAGGTACATAGCACCGGGGACGCGGTGCTCCTCCGAAGCAGCGGGGCGCTGCAGTCCATCCGCCCGGTGCGCACCGCTCCCTATCCCGGCTTTCCGACAGACGCCCAGGCGGTGCTGATGGCGGCCCTGCTGAAGAGCCGGGGAACCACGGTGTTTGTGGAGAACATCTTTGAGAACCGCTACCGCCATGTGGATGAGCTCATCCGCATGGGGGCGGACATCCGGGTGGAGGGACGGGTGGCCGTGGTGTGCGGTGTGGACCATCTCCAGGGGGCCCAGGTCCGGGCCACGGACCTCCGGGGCGGGGCGGCCCTGGTGGTGGCGGCCCTGGGCGCCTCGGGGGAGAGCCGGGTGGGGTGTATCCACCACATCCAGCGGGGGTACGAGGATATTGCCCGGGATCTGCGGGCTCTGGGCGCGGAGATCCGGGAGGAGTAAGACCGGAGAGAACGAAGGAGAAAGGCAGGTGAAGCACCATGGCGATGCAGCGGCGGCGCAGGCCGCCCCGCCGGCCCCGCCGGCGCAGGCGGTACCACGGCCGGGGCCGGCTCACGGTGCTGACCCGTTTTCTCTCCTTCCTCCTGATCTGCTCGGCCATTGCCGCGGCGCTGATCCTGTTTTTCAAGGTGCAGACCTTTATGGTCAGCGGCAACGCGCGCTATACGGAGCAGGAGATCGTGGAGAGCACCGGCGTGGAGGTGGGGGACAATATGTTCCTCCTGAATAAATACGCCGTCAGCCGCCAGATTACCACCCAGCTGCCCTATATCGAGAGTGTGTCCATCCGCCGGGGCCTTCCGGACACCCTGATTATCACCGTGACGGAATGCGAGGCGGCGGCGGCCGTCGCCCAGGACGGCGCGTTCTGGCTGGTGAGCACCGGAGGAAAGCTCCTGGAGCGGGTTGCCGCCGCCCAGGCGGCGCAGTATCCCCGGATCACCGGCGTGGAGCTGCTGATGCCCCAGACGGGGGGAAGGATGGAACTTCCCGCCGCGGGGAACATCACCGAGCCTCAGCTCCTGGCAATGCTGAAGGTGATGGAGAGCCGGGGGATGCTGGGGGGGCTGGAGAGCATTGACTGCTCCGACAGCGACGAGCTGGTGATGGAGTACGCCGGACGGTTCCGGGTGATTATGAACTACGACGATGACTTCGCCCAGGATATGGAATCCCTGGAGGAGGTGATCGCAAACCTGCAGCCCAATGAGACGGGAACGATCATTCTGACCAATCTCTCGGAGAAGATCAATTTCGTGCCCGACCAATAGCGCACAGCGTTTCCACACTGTCCCAGTCCCGCCAGAATCTGACAGGGACTGGGCTTTTTTGCAAAAATATTCTGAAAAAATAGGAAGGTTTCCTATTGACCGGTGGATAAAAGTGGACTACAATAGAATCACTTGTAGACACTTTATCTTGGGTGTTCCGGCCCGGGTGCGATACAATTTCTTGTAGGAGGAACTGGTATGGGTTTTGAGTTGGTGACGGCCCCCGACACCGTTGTGAAGATCAAGGTCATCGGCGTCGGCGGCGGTGGAAATAATGTGGTGAACCGGATGGTCCGCTCCGGGACCCAGGGTGTGGATTTTGTGGCCGTGAATACGGACAAGCAGGCGCTGAACGTATCCAGCGCCGATTATAAGATCCAGATCGGCGAGAAGCTGACCCATGGCCAGGGTGCCGGCAGCGACCCGGAGGTGGGCCGCAAATCCGCCGAGGAGAGCCGTAACCAGATCGCCAAGGCCCTGGAGGATACGGATATGGTGTTTGTCACCGCCGGCATGGGCGGCGGCACCGGCACCGGCGCGGCGCCCATTGTGGCGGAGCTGGCCAAGGAACAGGGAAGCCTCACCGTGGGCGTGGTGACCAAGCCCTTCGGGTTCGAGGGGCGCCGCCGCATGCAGCAGGCGGAGGCGGGCATCGAGGAGCTGCGCCAGAAGGTGGACTCCCTGGTCATCATTCCCAACGAGCGACTCAAGCACGCCACGGACCAGAAGATCACCTTCGCCAACGCCTTTGAAATCGCCGACGATGTGCTGCGCCAGGCGGTGCAGTCCATTTCCGACCTCATCCGGGATACGGGCTTTATCAACCTGGACTTTGCCGATGTTACCGCCATTATGAAGGACGCGGGACTGGCCCACATGGGCGTGGGCCGGGCCGCCGGAAAGGGCAAGGCCGAGGAGGCCGCCCGCATGGCCGTGTCCAGCCCCCTGCTGGAGACATCCATCAACGGGGCCATGGGTATCCTCATCAACATCACCGGTTCCCCGGACATCGGCCTGGAGGAGATCGAGCAGGCCGCCGGCCTGGTGCAGTCCGCCGTCCATCCCGACGCGCTCACCATCTTCGGCGCCACCTTTGACGAGACGCTGGACGATGAGATCCGGGTCACCGTCATCGCCACGGGCTTCGACCAGAAGAACAGCGCCGCCAAGGCTGCCGAGGGGGACAAGCAGCAGGGGGCCGGGCGCTCCGGCGACCTCCGCAGTGAGTTTGAGCGGGTCATGGGGGATTCTCTGTTCTCCGGCCCGGTGGGCGTGGACGATGTGGCCAAGAAGGAGGAGCCCGAGGAGGACGATCCCTTCGCCGACATCATGAAGATCTTCGACAACAAGTGATTCGCGGCGGTCCGGCCGGCTGGCCGGACCGCCTGCTCGCGCCGGAGAAGGCCAAAGGGCGCCGCTGCAAAGGCAGCGGCGCCCTTGATTTTTTTGCCGGACAGCGGGAGCGGGATCAGCCTCCCCGCTCCTCCTCCACCAGACGCCGGCCCATGAGGACGCCCATGATGGAGGCCATCATGAGTCCCCGGGTCCAGCCCGAGGAGTCCCCCAGGCAGTGGAGCCCCTTGACATTGGTGTCAAAGTTCTCGTCCATCTTCACCCGGTTGGAATAGAATTTCAGCTCCGGGGAGTAGAGAAGCGTCTCATAGGCGGCAAAGCCGGGGACCACATGGTCCATGGCCTGGATGAAGTTGATAATGTTGATCATGGCCCGGTAGGGCATGGCGGCGGTGATATCGCCGGCCACGGCGTCGGGCAGAGTGGGGCGGACATTGGACTGGGCCAGTTCCTTGGGCCAGGTCCGCTTGCCATCCAGAATGTCCCCAAAGCGCTGGACCAGGATGTGGCCCGCTCCCAGCATGTTGGTCAGCTCCCCCACCTTCTGGG
>CALXDE010000177.1 GCA_944386965.1 uncultured Oscillospiraceae bacterium | reverse complement strand
ATGGAGCGCAGCTCCGCCGACGCGGAGATCATCTGGTCCGTGGGCGGCGTGCTCTACCGCATCGCCCCGGGCACCGACACCCCCTATGAGATCGTCCCCGAGTACGCCGACGGCAAGCCCGAGATGGTGGACGAGGAGGGCCTGGTCTGGCGCATCAAGGTCCGGGACGACGCCAAGTGGGCGGACGGGTCCGCCCTGACCGCCGAGGATTTCGCCTATTCCCTGAAGATGCTGTATGACCCCCTGCTCCTCAACGCTCCCGGCACCTCCCTCAACGAGTACGGCATCTACATCGTCAACGCCACCGCCTACATGACCCAGGCCGCCGACGGCACCACCGTCGCCTGGGAGGACGTGGGCGTCAAGGTCGCCGACGGCAACGCCCTGGAGCTGACGCTGGAGAAGGCTGCCAGCGCCTCCCAGGTGGAGATGGCCTTCTCCTCCTGCATCACCGTGCCGGTGAAGGAGGAGCTCTATGAGGCCGGCATGAGCGAGGACAAGAGCGAGACGAACTATGGCTCCTCCTGGGACAAGTTCGCCTCCTCCGGCCCCTTCATGATCACCGGCTGGACCAAGGACGCGGAGATCGCCATGGTCCGCAACCCCAACTACCCCCTGCAGGACGGCATCTCCCTGGCCGGCATCACCTACAAGATCGTCCCCGAGGCCGGCACCCAGCTCCAGCTCTTTGAGTCCGGCCAGATCGACATGGTGACCCTGAGCGAGGCGGACCTGGAGCAGTACGGCGAGGACCCCCGCATTCTGGTGGTTCCCGGCGGCGGCGTACTGTGCATCGGCCTGGACATCATCAACACCGACAACCCCATCCTGCAGAACCAGAAGTTCCGCCAGGCCCTGTTCTTCGGCACCAACCGGGCGGAGGCCTCCAAGCTGGGGAGCAACGTCCCCGCCGACTACTTCATCACCGAGGCGTACATCATTGACATGGAAACCGGCACCCCCTACCGGGATCTGGATGTGGCCAAGTCCTATATCGACACGGAGAACTACAGCTATGACCCGGAGCTGGCCAAGCAGCTCTTTGACGAGGCCCTGCAGGAGATGGGCCTGACCAAGGCGACGCTGGAGGTCCTCTATCAGGATTCCAGCGAGTCCCGCAAGAGCGTGTGCGAGTATCTCCAGAGCTCCTGGCAGAACCTGTTCGGCGCGGACAAGTTCACCGTCACCCTTCAGTCCGTGCCCAGCCAGCAGCTCTCCGAGCGCTACCGCAGCCACACCGCGAACCCCAACGCCTTCGAGGCCGGCGTGATTCAGTCCACCTACAACTTCCTGGACCCCGCCAGCGCCCTGATGGAGTGGAACATGAACGCCACCCGCAAGAAGATCCCCTATTACGACGAGGAGTTCACCGCCGCCTATGACGCCGCCGTGGCTCTGCCCATGGAGGATGTGGACGGCCGGGCCGAGAAGATCGCCCAGGCGGAGGCCATCATGCTGGAGGACGCGCCCTTTGTCCCGGTGGCCCAGACCATCTCCAATGTCCTCATCTCCGAGCGGGTCACCCTGCCCTATACCACTTACAACAGCGTGCTGCGCTACGCCTGGCCCTGGGCCCAGGTCCAGTGACCGGAAAACGGTGAGTGTCAAGGGGAAAAGGGCCCTGGGCCCTTTTCCCCTTCCTCCAAACTGAGAAGGGAGGAATGAAATGATCAAATATATCGCCCAGCGCGTGCTGGCACTGCTGATCACCTTGTTCATCATTTTAACCATCGCGTTCCTGGTCATCCGCCTGATGCCCGGGTCCATCTATGACAGCAACGAGATGCTCTCGGCGGATATGGTCAAGATCCTGGAGGACAAGTACCACCTGAACGACCCCATGCTGGTGCAGTACCGGTACTTCCTGGAGGATATCATTTTCCACTGGGACTGGGGGACCTCTGTGGCGGTGCAGCCCCGGGTCCCCGTCTGGGAGGTGCTGGCCTCCAAGATCCCCATTACGTTGCAGCTGAACTTCATCTCCCTGCTGATCTCCCTGCCCATCGGCATTCTGGCGGGGATCTTCGCCGCGATCTATCAGAACACCAAGGTGGACTACGCCATCTCCTTTTTCGTGGTGGTGTTCATCTCGGTGCCGTCCTTTATCTTCGCGGCGGTGCTGCAGTATTTCCTGGCCTACAAGCTGGGGTGGTTTCCCATTATCTACAACGCCACCGCCGTCGGCGCGGCCAAGTATCTGTCCATGATACTGCCCATCACCGCCCTCTCCTTCTCCCCCATCGCCCGGGTGACCCGGTATCTCCGGGGGGAGCTGATCGAGAACCTCAGCTCGGAGTACATGCTCCTGGCCCGCACCAAGGGCCTGACCCGGCTGCAGGCCACGGTGCGCCACTCCATGCGCAACTCCTTTGTGCCCCTGGCCAACATCATCATCCCCATGTTCACGAATATTCTGACCGGCTCCCTGGTGGTGGAGCAGATCTTTTCCGTGGCCGGCGTGGGCGGGCTGCTGGTGGAGTCCATCAACTCCAGCGACCACACCCTCACCATCGCCATATTGATTTTCTATTCGATGATCTCCCTGCTGACGATCCTGATCGTGGACCTGTCCTATGGAATCATCGATCCCCGTGTCCGGATTGGAGGTGGCAGCCATGACTGATTGCAGAACGCAGATCCCAGCCGAGCCCATCCGCCCCGCCCGGGAGGATGACTTTGAGCTGCTGCAGCTGGGCGTGGACCTGAAGGACGCCAAGTTCGACACGCCCCCCATCGGCTTTTTCAAGGACGCCATGCTGCGCCTGGCACGGAACAAGGCGGCGGTGGCGGCCCTGGTGCTGATCCTGCTGATCTCCTTTATGGCGGTCTTCGGGCCCATGATGACGCCCTACGCCTTTGACCAGCAGTTTGTGGACTACCTGAACATGCCCCCCAAGATCCCCTTCCTGGCCTCCATGGGCATCGCCGACGGCTCCCGGGTCCTCACCAACCGCCGGGTGGACAGCCTGAACGACACGGAGAAGTATCCCGAGGGCTGCATCCTGGCGGTGACCAATGAGCACGAGGTCAACGGCGTGCTGATGGCCGACGTGGAGGTGGACTACTACGCCTATACCGGCTGCGAGGAAACCTTCTGGTTCGGCTCGGACTACCTGGGCCGGGATCTGTGGGCCCGGCTGTGGCGGGGAGCCCGGGTGTCCCTGTTCATCGCCATCGTCTCGGTGGTGACCAACATGATCATCGGCGTGGTGTACGGCTCCGTCGCCGGCTACTACGGCGGGAAGGTGGACATGGTGCTCATGCGCATCTGCGAGATCATCCAGTCCTTCCCCCGGGTGGTGGTCGTGACGCTGTTCATCATGTTCTTCGGGACAGGAATCTTCTCCATCGTCATGTCCCTGCTCATCAGCGGCTGGATTCAGACCGCCCGGCTGGTCCGCGCCCAGTTCTACCGGTTCAAGGGCCGGGAGTATGTGCTGGCCGCCCGGACCATGGGTGTGCCGGATCGATCCATTATTTTCCGCCATATCCTGCCCAACTCCCTGGGCCCCATCATCACCACCATGATGATGGCCGTGCCCCAGGCCATTTTCACCGAGTCCTTCCTGGCCTA
>CALXDE010000176.1 GCA_944386965.1 uncultured Oscillospiraceae bacterium | reverse complement strand
GACGGCATGACCACCGACCAGCCGGAGCGGCAGATCGTCGCGGAGATCGTCCGGGAGAAGCTGCTGCGGAACCTGGACAAGGAGATCCCCCACGGCACCGCCATCGAGGTGACAAAATTTTCCGAGCGGGACAGCGGCATCATCGACCTGGATGTGACCATCTACTGCGAGAAGGCCAGCCACAAGGGCATCATCATCGGCAAGCAGGGGGCTATGCTCAAGCGGATCAGCACCCAGGCCCGGGAGGATATCGAGCGCTTTATGGGCACCAAAGTGTTCCTCCAGACCTGGGTGAAGGTCAAAGAAAACTGGCGGGATAACTTGAACTATATCCGCAGTTTTGGCTACGACGAGCAGTAAAGCGGCAAAGCGGCAGAGAGCGCATTCCCGCCGGTTTTCCGCCGCCGCAGCGGCGTGCGAGGGTTTTGCCGGAGGCAAAACCTCGGCGCAGGGCGGATTCACTCCGCCCGAGCATGTCCTATCAGACGGGGCTCCCGCGGGGCCAAAGGCTCCGTGGGACAAACTGGCGGGATAACTTGAATGATATCCGGAGCTTCGGCTACGATGAGCAGTAAAATCCAGCCCGTTTCCCCACAACTTCCCACACATACCGTCTCTCCTGCCGTCCATGCTATGGAGGACGGGAGGCGGCGGAATGGACGGATTCTGGAACCTGTTTTGTGCCACCGGCGACCCGGTATTCTATCTCATGTACCGGAAGCCGGCCGGCGGCGAGGCGGAGAGCGGGACAGAGGCGGTGTGAGCGTCTCTGTCCGCTTTCCCATGGGAGTACATAGCCTATGGCAGCGAGAGAGCGAAAAGTTATCCGGGGCATTGTGCTGCGCTCCGTGGACACCAGGGAGGCGGACAAGATCCTGACCGTCCTCACCGGAGAGATGGGCAAGCTGGCAGTGGTGGCCAAGGGGGCCCGAGGGCGGCGCAGCCGGGTGACGGCGGCTACCCAGCTTCTCGCCTACAGCGAGATGACGGTGGCGGAGAGCCGCGGCTGGCAGATTCTGTCGGAGGCCAGCACCATCGAGCTGTTCAGCGGCGTGCGGCGGGATCTGGAGCGCCTGAGCCTGGCCAGCTATTTCGCGGAGCTGGTGGATGCGGTGACCTATGAGGACCTGCCGGCGCCGGAGATTCTGCCCCTGCTGCTCAATGCCCTGTATGCCCTGGGGAATTTGAACCGGCCCCGGGAGATCGTCAAGCCCGCTTTTGAGGTAAAGCTGATGGCCTTGTCAGGCTTTGAGCCCCTGGTGGACCGGTGCGCCGTCTGCGGGGCGCCGGAGCCGGAGGAACCCATGCTGGACGTGGTGCACGGCACCCTCCACTGCGGAAAATGCGCGCAGAGAGGCGGGCTCTCCATGCCCCTGGGGGCGGCAGGGCTGGCGGCTATGCGCCACATCGTCTACGGGGAACCCAAGCGGCTCTATGCCTTCCAGCTGCCGGAGGAGCCCCTGCGTTGGCTCAACCATGCGGCGGAGGCCTATGTGGCCGCGCAGCTGGAGCGGGGATTTCGGACCTTGGAGTTCTATAAGCAGCTCAAAACTGATTGAAATTTGTAGAATGTTGAGAAATTATACGATTTGTAATCGATATGAAACCGTAATTTGCCGCTCCGCCTGCCGGAGCGGTGGGAGTTCCTTCTGCGGGAGAGACACACATGAGTGAACTATTCGAAAAATCCATCCGCACCCTGGAGCTGCCGGCGGTGTTGGAGCAGCTGGCGGCCCAGGCCGTCAGCGACGAGGCCAAGGACCGCTCGCGCAGGCTCTTTCCCTCCACAGAGTATGACGACGTCTGCCGCCTTCAGGATGAAACGGAGGCCGCTCGGGGGATGCTGGGGATTCAGGGAAGTCCCAACTTCTCCGGGCTCAAGCGGGTGGCGGAGATTCTGGCCCGGGCGGACCGGGGGGGCGTGCTGAACACCCGGGAGCTGCTGACAGTGGCGGGGATGCTCCGCTGCGCCCGGCGGGTGAAGGAGTATTTCAATACCGACAGCGCCGGCCGCACGGTGATTGACCACATGTTCCAATCCCTCCACGGCAATAAGTTCCTGGAGGAGAAAATTTTTACCACCATCCTGGATGAGGACGAGATCGCCGACACCGCCAGCCCGGAGCTGGCGGATATCCGCCGGCACAAGCGGGCCGCGGCGGCCCGGGGGCGGCAGATCCTCCAGCGGATCATTGCCTCCCCCAGCTACAGCAAGGTCCTCCAGGAGTCCCTCATCACCATGCGGGACGGGCGCTTTGTGGTGCCGGTGAAGGCCGAGCACCGCGCCGAACTGCCCGGCCTGATCCACGACACCTCCTCCTCCGGCGCCACCCTCTTTGTGGAGCCTATGGGGGTGGTCCAGGCCAACAACGAGCTCAAGGAGCTGGAGATCAAGGAGGAGCAGGAGATCCTGCGCATTCTCAGCGCCCTGAGCGCCGAGGCGTCCAAGTACAGCGGCGACATCCTCTGGGACTACGACGTGCTGGTCCACCTGGATGTGATCTTCGCCAAGGCCCAGCTCTCCTACAAGATGGAGGGAATGCGGCCGGAGATCCGGAAAAACGGTTCCCTCGTGCTGAAGAGAGCCCGCCATCCCCTGTTGGACAGCGCCAAAGCGGTGCCCATTGACGTGGAGCTGGGGGGAAATTTTGACACCCTGGTCATCACCGGCCCCAACACCGGCGGCAAAACCGTGACGCTCAAGACCCTGGGCCTGCTGACGCTGATGACCCAGTGCGGGCTCCAGATTCCCGCCGCCGGTGGCAGCGCCGTCAATGTGTTTGACACGGTCCTGGCGGATATCGGCGACGAGCAGAGCATTGAGCAGAGTCTCTCCACCTTTTCCGCGCACATGACCAATATCGTGCGTATACTGAAGGAGACGGGAGACAACAGCCTGGTGCTCTTTGACGAGCTGGGGGCGGGGACGGACCCGGTGGAGGGCGCTGCCCTGGCCATTGCCGTGATCACCCATGTCCGGGAAAAAGGGGCCCGTATCGCCGCCACCACCCACTACGCCGAGCTCAAGACCTTCGCCATGACCACCAAGGGGGTGGAGAACGCCTCCTGCGAGTTCGATGTGGAGACGCTGCGGCCCACCTACCGGCTTCTGATCGGGATTCCCGGCAAGTCCAACGCCTTTGCCATCTCCCAGCGGCTGGGACTGCCGGAGGAGATCATCGAAACCGCCCGCCAGCAGATGGACAGCGAGTCCATCCGCTTTGAGGAGGTCCTCTCCGAGCTGGAGCGCCAGCGCCAGCGTCTGGAGAAGGACCAGGGAGAGGCGGAGCGCCTGCGCGTTCAGCGGGAGGCGGACGCCAGGCGGGCCCGGGAGTTCCGGGAGCAGATGGAGCGGGCCAAGGAGAACGCCCGCAGCAAGGGGGAGGCGGAGGCCCGGCGCATCATTCGGGAGGCCCGGGAGTCCGCAGACGCCATTTTTGCCGAGCTCAGCGACCTGCGCAAGCGGCAGGAGCGGGCCGGGGATTGGCAGAAGGCCAACGAGGCCCAGGCGGCTATCCGGGGAGAGCTGAACAGGATGGAGGAGGAGCTCCACGCAAAGCCGGTGCAGGAGCCGGTGCCCAAGCCCTCCCGCCCCATCCAGAAGGGGGACATCGTGGAACTGCCGGGCACCAAGACCCGGGCAACGGTGTTGTCGGTGGACGGGGAGAAGCTCCTGCTTCAGGCCGGCAACATGAAAATGACCATCAAGGCCGGCGGCGTGCGGCTGGTGGAGGACGCGGAGACGGCGGCCAAGCGGGCCGCCAAGCAGCAGATGACCCGGGTCATCGCCCACAGCAGGGCGGTGGCAGCCAAAAACGAGCTGGACATCCGGGGCATGATGACCGACGAGGCGGAGGATGTGGTCAACCGGTTTATTGATACGGCCCAGATGGGTAAACTAAATACGGTCAGCATCATCCACGGCAAGGGAACCGGAGCCCTGCGCCAGGCGGTGCATCAGATCCTCCGGCGACACAGCGCGGTGAAGTCCTTCCGGTTGGGCCGCTACGGCGAGGGGGAAGACGGCGTGACCGTGGTGGAGCTGAAATAGTGAAGGGAGAAGCTGCTACTCTTTCGCACCGGCTATTCGCCGTCCCGCCGCGGAGCGGCGTACGAGCATTTCGCCGCAGGCGAAATCTCGGCGCAAGGGGCAATTGACTTGCCCCGCGCAGGTGAAATTTGCGGGGTCCCCACGGGCAAAGCCCGTGGGGCGAGGGGGAAGACGGCGTGACCGTGGTGGAGCTGAAATGAGGACAGATGTCTGCGTTGTGTAGACGGATGTGGGCCGCCTTGTCCGCGGCGGAACCGGGAAAACGCGGTGTTTTGCCTGACTAACGATAGAAAAGGGTGTCCATTTTGTGTGTTCTGCTGGAAATTGCAGAACATACTGGGGGAGAATCGTCAAAGTTTATGCAAATTCGTCATTGACGGAAATGCGTAAATTTGGTATCTTAATAATAACCTTTTATCCTATACTTGTGTTGAAGGAGAATTGTCTATGTATACGCAGGAAGTCACCATTCATAGCGAGGTCGGTCTGCAGGCGCGTCCCGCTACTTTCTTTATTCGCAAGGCAAACGAGTTTAAGAGCGGCATCTGGGTCGAGAAGGACGAGCGCCGCGTGAATGCCAAGAGCCTGCTGGGCGTTCTCTCCCTGGGCATTGTCAAGGGTACCACCATCACCCTCATCGCTGACGGCTCTGATGAGAAGGAGGCTGTGGAGGCCCTGGCTGAGCTGATCAACAATGGTTTTGGTGAATAACTGATTGCGTAAATAGTTTTGTAGGAAAGGCGGTTTCGATAGGAAGCCGCCTTTTTAATTTGCCGGGCCTGTCCCGGCGGAGAGGAGGGCGCCATGACCCGTTCTGAGCTCTTGGACAAAGCCAATTCCCTGCCCCTGGCGCCGGGCGTTTACCTGATGAAAAACGCCCGCCACGAGGTGATCTACGTGGGCAAGGCAAAAAAACTGAAGAACCGGGTCAGCCAGTACTTCCAGTCCGGCAGCGGCCACAACACAAAGACCCATGTGATGGTGGGACAGGTGGACGACTTCGACACCATCATCGTCCGCTCGGAGTTCGAGGCGCTGGTGCTGGAGAACTCCCTGATCAAGCAGCACATGCCCCGGTACAATATCCTGCTCAAGGACGGAAAGGGCTATCCCTTTGTGCGCCTGTCCAACGAGAGCTATCCCCGCTTCTCCCTGGTGAACCGCAGGGAGAAGGATACGGCCCGGTACTTCGGGCCCTTCGGCGGGCGCCAGGAGACGCGCCACGCCCTGGACGCCATCCAGGCGGCGCTGAAGCTGCCCACCTGTTCCAAGCATTTCCCCCGGGACATCGGCAGGGAGCGGCCCTGCCTCAACCACCACATGGGCCGGTGCGACGCCTTTTGCCGGGGCGTGCCGGATGCGGCGGAGTACCGCCGGCGCATTGAGCAGGCGGTGCTGCTGATGACCGGCAAGCTGGACGAGGTCACCGCGGAGATCCAGGCCCACATGGAGGAGGCCGCGGAGAACCTCCGGTTTGAGCGGGCGGCGGAACTGCGGGACCAGCTTCGCTCCATCCAGACCTTGGGAAAGCGTCAGCGGGTCATCGCCGCCAATGTGGCGGATACGGATGTCTGGGGCCTCTACCGGGAGGCCAGATGCTGCTACGCGGTGCTTCACTACGAGCAGGGACAGCTCATTTACCGGGAGGCGGAGCTGTTTTCCGCCCCTGCCGCCGAGGAGGCGGAGGAGATGCTCTCGGCCCTGCTGCTCCAGTACTACGGCGGGCGCACCGCCCTGCCCCGGGAGATTCTGCTGCCCTTTGCCATCGAGGACATGGAGGCGTTTACCCAGCTACTGGAGGAGGCCTCCGGCCATCGGGTCCATGTCCGGGTGCCTCAGCGGGGGGAGAAGGCGGAGCTGATGGACATGGCGGAGCGAAACGCCCGGGAGGAGGCGGAGCGGCTCACCACCCGGGAGGAACGGGTAGACCGGACGCTGGAGCTGTTTGCCAGGATGACCGGACTTCCGGAGGCACCGGGGAGGATGGAGGCCTATGACATCTCCAACACCGGCGGCAGCGACATCGTGGCCTCCATGACCGTGTTCCACGGGGCAAAGCCCGCCAAAGGACAGTACCGCCGCTTTAAGATCAAGGAGCTGGAGGGCCATCCCGATGACTACAGCTCTATGCGGGAGGTGCTGACGCGCCGCGTCCAGCGCTATCTGGACGGGGATGAGAAGTTCTCCCCACTGCCGGATGTGTTCCTCATCGACGGCGGCGAGATACATGCCGACGCGGCCCGGCAGGTGCTGGAGGGCTTCGGCCTTTCCATCCCGGTTTTCGGCATGGTGAAGGACCACCGCCACCGGACGAGGGCCTTGGTGACCCCGTCAGGCCGGGAAATCGGCATCCAGCAGAACCAGGCGGTGTTCGCTATGGTGGGCCGCATTCAGGAGGAGACGCACCGCTTCGCCATCACCTATCACCACGAGAGTCACTCCCGCAGCGTCCGCCGCTCGGCTCTGGAGGATATCCCCGGCGTGGGGGAGGTCCGCCGCGGGGCGCTACTCAAGCATTTCAAGAGCGTGAAGGCCATCCGGGAGGCCGCCGTCGAAGAACTGGAGGCTGTGGTGCCGAAAAACACCGCTCGGGCGGTGTACGATCATTTTCACAAGGAGGCGGACCATGGACAAGAGCATTCTGCGCCGGGAGATCAGCCGGAGGAAGCGGGCCATGACGGCGGAGCAGATTGAAGCTGCCAGCCGGGAGCTGGCGGAGAAGCTGTTTGCCCACCCGGCCTATCAAAAGGCGCGGGCCCTGTACGGCTACCTCTCCTACAACCAGGAGGTGCGGACGGCGGCCATTCTGGAGCGGGCCCAGCGGGATGGCAAGCGGGTGGCGGTGCCCAAGGTCTATGGCCAGGAGATGCGCTTTCTCTG
>CALXDE010000175.1 GCA_944386965.1 uncultured Oscillospiraceae bacterium | reverse complement strand
CCACCAGCAGCGCCCCCTCGCAGGCGGCCAGGGAGCGGCTGACCTCGTAGTTGAAGTCCACGTGGCCCGGGGTGTCGATGAGGTTGAGGGTGTAGACCTCCCCGTCCGGGGCCCGGTAGTCAAAGGTAACGGCCCGGGCCTTGATGGTGATGCCCCGCTCCTTCTCCAGGTCCATGTTATCCAGGATCTGGTTCTCCATGTCCCGCTCGGCCACGGCTCCGCACTGCTCCAGCAGCCGGTCGGCCAGGGTGGACTTGCCGTGGTCGATGTGGGCGATGATTGAAAAGTTGCGGATATTTTCCTGTTTTACCATAGATTCACCTCAGAAGAAAAGGCAAGTCCACCCAGGGCCGCAGAGCGGCCCCGGCGCGGAGCGCCGTAAAGTCAAATCAGGGGCAGCGCCCCCGCGCCCGGGAGGGAAACCCCATGGCGGCCGCGGCCGCCCCTCGCCGGTTATTTCATCAGCTCCGACACCCGCTCGTCGGCGCCGTGGAGCACCTGGGCCATGCTCTGGGCCAGGCCGGGGTACTTCTCCGCCAGGGCCTGGTCGGACATGTTGGGGAACTCCCCGTCAAAGGCCTCCAGCGCGTCGGTATACCGGGAGCGGTGGAGGCACATATCCGCCGAGACGACCCCCTTGTCGGTGGTGTTGGCTGGGGTGGAGAAGTAGCTCTCGTTGCCGCCGGCGGCCCGGTAGAGCAGCCGCAGCAGCTGGTAGAGGGCGTCGCTGAGGTAGTTCCCGGCGGCGGTGATGGCCTTTCGGTCCCCCATGGCCCCCAGCACGTCGAAGAGCAGGCAGGCGGTGTTCACCACCAGCTTCTTCTGCAGGGTGGCCAGGATGCTGCCCTTGAGACTGCCCTTCTCCTGGCTGGCGTCATAGAGATCCTCGCTGACGATGATGGCCCCGTCCCGGCTGAGGGTCCGGCCCAGCATAAAGTCCGCCGAGACGTTGTAGTAGTCGCAGGCCCGGGTCACAAAGTTGAGGCCCGGCTCCCGGATGCCGTTTTCATAGTGGCTCAGCAGGGCCTGACTGACGCCCAGGTCCGCCGCGGCCTTCCGCTGGCTGACGCCCCGCTCCTGGCGCAGCAGGGAGAGGGTGCGTGAAAAATCTTCTCTCATGTGCAGGAAGCTCCTTCTTTGTCTATACGAGAAGTATATTATAACCGAAGCAATACGGCTTGTAAAGAGAAAAATGCGCGCCCGGTGGGCGCCGCGCCAACGCCCGCCGCGCGGGCCGCGGCCCCCAAAAGGGGGGAGCGGGGGAGGCCGGCTGTCTCGTCCGGGGGAGGATCACCGTCCCCCGGGCGGCAAAACCCCAAAAGAAAGACACGACAGATGTCGTGTCTTTCTTTTGGGAATGGGCGGTTAAAATCGATATTCTCTCAGTGTCAAAAAATGCCGCCGCACAGCAGTGGCACCCAAACCGCAACCCAGCGAAGTACCCGCAAGGGGCAGGCCGCATCCGTAAGGCGGCAGAGCCGCCAACGGCTGCGCTCCGGGTTGCGGTTTGGAAAGGAGGAGCAGCGGCGTGAGCGCGCCTGACTTATAAAATAAGTCGGAGCAAGCGATACAAAGCTTGCTCCGACGTGGAGCGGGCGACGGGGCTCGAACCCGCTACCTCCACCTTGGCAAGGTGGCGCTCTACCAGATGAGCTACGCCCGCGTAACAATGGCATTATAGCAAAGGGGGACCGTCTTGTCAACCACCAATTTTCGATGTTCCGCCCGGGGACCGCTGGACACGGTCCCCGGGCGGCAGGTCAGGGCGCGGCGTTCCCCGTCCCCGCCGGGGCCTGGGGAGAGAGGGGAGCGCCCTGGGGATGGAAGAAGATCTCGATGATGCTGCTGTCCCCGCCCGGCGGGTAGAAGTGGATCTCCCAGGGGACCAGGTCGCTGCCGGCCTCGCCGGCCTCCTGGCCGTCCTCCGGATCGGACTGCGGTTCCTCCTCCTCCGCTTCCGCCGGGCCGCCCTCCAGCTCCTGCTGGAGCAGAAGGATGTTTTCCGCCAGCGTGGCCTCGTCCTCCGCCTGATAGGTGTAGCGCACCGTGAGGCGCTCCTCCCCCCGCTCCCAGGCCAGCAGCACCATGTCGTAGATGGCGCTGGAGCTGGAAGTCTCCACGATGCTGCTGATATCCGTCTCCGTCCGGCGGTAGACGGGCTGGAGGGACACCTGGTAGTAGTTGTCCCGCAGCTCCTCCACGCTGAAGTCCAGGGCGTGGAGGGAGTAGGACCCCACCGCCGTCTCCTCCCGGACCTCGGTGCAGGCCTGGGCCACCAGGCTCCAGGCCGCGGCATAGGGCTCGTCCGACAGATAGAGCCGCACCACCCCGGAGGGCTCCTGTTGCTCGATGAGCAGCAGGATGGTGTTCACCAGATCCTGATAGGACTCCGCCCGCATGATGTCGTCGGCGGCGCTCTCCCAGTAGCGGTCGGCGTGGGGCTCCACCTGGCTGTACTCCCCCTCCAGCAGGGGGGAGCAGGCGCACAGGAGCAGACACAGCGCCGCCAGAAGCGGACACGCGAGCCGTCTCACGGCGGCACTTCCTCCTTTCCTCCAGCCGGCGGCTGCCGGCCGCGGCTCAGTAGCCCAGCTCCTGGTCGATGAGGACGACCTCCATGTCCATGGAGCGCATCTTCTTGTAGTGGACCACCAGGGCGTTGCAGATGCGCTCGGGGCTGTCGCAGTTGTAGCACTTGTCGCCCTTGGCCGCGCAGGGGGTCTTACGCTGGAGGCGCTGGGCGTTCTTGGGGGCCACCACATTGCGCAGACGCCACAGGGCGCTGTCAAAGTCCGGGGAAACCTTGTTGCGCCCGGCCACGAAGTACACCTTCCCGTGGCCGAAGAGGGTGGAGGACACCCGGTTGCCGGTGCCGTCGATGCTGAGGATCTCCCCGGTGCTCTCGGCGATGGCGTTGGCGGAGAGGATGTACACGTCGGCGGCCGCGGCGTTTTTCATGGCCGCCCCGGGATCGTCGCTGGTGCCGTGGTAGTAGAGGGTGTTGTGGGCGGCCAGGCTCTCGTAGAGCCCCAGCTCCTTGAGGGTCATGGACCCGCCGCAGCCCACGGTGACGCCGTCGATGGCGCCGTTGAGGTAGGCGGCGGCCTCCTGGCCGGTGGCAAAGACGGAGACGGCAAAGCCGTTCTCCTCCAGGCGCTGTTTCAAGGTTTCAAATGCCATAGCTGTTTCCTCCTTTTCAAACGCTCAAATTGGGACCCAATGGATCAAACGCCTCCGGGCGCGGCGGGAGCTCCGCCGCCCCTTACAGCAGGACCATCTGTTTGTCCTCCCCGTCCTCCTCTTTCACCAGCGCGCCGGCGGCGGGGAGGCTGCGGCAGCGGTAGCGGGCGGGGTTGGTGATGCCCGTGTCCTCCAGAGGCCGGACCGCCGAGAGCCGGTGCTTGCCCTTGAGGGTCATGACCTGGACGCCCTGGGTGGAGCGGGTGGTCTTGGGGGAGAGCAGGGCGGTGTTGAAGACGAGGGCCCGGCCCTCGGTGGAATAGGCCGCCAGCTCCGTGTCCTCCCCCAGGGCCACAATGGCCGCCAGGGGGCTCTTGTCGGAGTAGGCGCCGGTGAGGCGGCGGCGGTTGCTGGCGGTCTGGTAGGCGCTCACCGGCACCTTGGCGGCCTTGCCGTTTTCAAAGAAAAACAGCAGGTATCCCCCGTAGTCCGCCCCGGGCAGGTGACAGAACACCACGCGCTCGTCCCCCTCCATCCCCAGCTTCGAGGGCAGGTAGTCCCCCAGGGCGCTGGCCTTGGTGTCGTCGAACTCGGTGAGGCGGGTCTTGTACACCTGGCACTTGTCGGTGAAGAACATGACCTCGTCCCGGCTCTGGGCCTGGAAGGACTGGGAGGGGCCGTCCCCCTCCTTGTACTTCTGCTCGGCGGCCATGCGCAGGGAGGCCGGGGTGATCTTTTTGAAGTACCCCTCCCGGGAGAGGAAGAGGTGCACGGGATAGCCGGGGGTTTCCTCCTCCTCCGGCGTCTCCTCCACCTCGTGGGCATAGA
>CALXDE010000174.1 GCA_944386965.1 uncultured Oscillospiraceae bacterium | reverse complement strand
CATGGTGCCCGTCTCCTTGATGATGTCCATTTCCGCGGTGTTCACATGGATGCAGTGGCCCAGAATGGTCATGGGGCCCAGGATGCCGTGGTCCTGGAGCCGCTGGACCGGGCGGCGGCCGTAGTTCTGCAGGGAGTCGTACACGTCGTTCATGCCCTCGGAGACGTGGATATGGAAGCCGGTGCGGCCGTTGTTGGCCTCCGCCATCTTTTCAAAGGTCCTGTCGGAGATGGTGAACAGAGCGTGGCCGCCAAACATGGCTTTGAGCATGTCGCTGGGATGCTCCTCGCAGTAGGTGATGAAGTCCGCGTTTTCCTGAATGGCCTGATTGCGCTTCTCCTCTCCGTCCCGGTCGCTGACCTCGTAGCACAGGCAGGAGCGGACGCCGAAAGCCCTGGCGCTCTCGGCGATCTCCATCAGGGAGCCGGGGATCTCGCAGTAGGAGGCGTGGTGGTCGAAGATGGTGGTGACGCCCTGCTTGATGCAGTCCAGGTACAGCGCGTCGGCGCTGGCCCGGGTGCCCTTGAGGGTAAGGTGCCGGTCGATGTACCACCACTGGCCGTCCAGCACCTCGTAAAAGGTGGTGGGGTTGTACCCGTCGATGGACAGGCCCCGGGCCAGGGCGGAGTAGATGTGGGTGTGGGCGTTGATCAGGCCAGGCATGATGACGCCGCCCCGGGCGTCAATGAATTCCGCCTGGGGGTATTTGGTTTTCAAGTCGATGGTTTTACCGACCTCCAGGATTTTGGTTCCGTCGATGACCACGCCGCCGTCGCTGAGATAGGGCAGGGCGCTGTCCCGGGTGATAAGCTTTCCATTTGCCAGCAGATACATCTCGCATACCTCCTATTCTCATCCATACGATCAGGTTGATTCTCCAGATATGAAAAAATGTTTCAAATCCCGCTGGGATTTGAAACACTCAAGCAAAAAGCCGGAGTGATAGTTGCAGCCCGTGCGCGAAGCACTTCGTTACAGCTACCAATCTTAGATTGTACTTATAGTATACCGGATTTGGAGGGGGATTTCAATGGTGAAATGCAAAACCTGCCGGACTGTGCCGCCAAAAATCCCTGCCGGCTTTTGTGCATCCTAGCAAAAGACCGTGTGGCGGCAGCGGGGCTGCCAGCGGGCCGGCGGCGCGCGAAGCGCGGACCCGGGCGGCCGGAAAGGCCGCCCGGGTAACGGCGTTATTTGGTTCCGAAGATCCGGTCCCCGGCGTTGCGCCCCGCCCGCCAGGGGCAGGCGGGGACCCCGTTATTTTGACATCCTCGGGCGGAATGAATCCGCCCTGCGGCGAGGCTTTGCCCCGCAAAACGCTCGGGACGCGCCATGTGGCGCGGCCTGGGTGACGCCGTATACGCTCTCGTTCATTTGGTCCCGAAGATCCGATCCCCGGCGTCGCCCAGGACGGGAACGATATAGCCGCGCTCGTTGAGCCGCTCGTCCACGGCGCCGCAGTAGATATCCACGTCCGGGTGCTCCTTGGCCAGACGCTCAATGCCCTCCGGCGCGGCCAGCAGCACCATGAGCTTGATGTTGGTGCAGCCGTACTCCTTCATAAAATCGATGGCGGCCGCGGCGCTGCCGCCGGTGGCCAGCATGGGGTCCACGATGAGCACGTCCCGCTCGGCGATGTCCTTGGGCATCTTGCAGAAGTACTTCACCGGCTCCAGTGTCTCCTCGTTGCGGTACAGGCCGATGTGCCCGACCCGGGCGGAGGGCACCATCCGCAGCACCCCCTCCACCAGGCCCAGTCCGGCCCGCAGGATGGGCACCACGGCGAACTTCTTCCCCTTGAGCGTGGGAGCCACAGTCTTGCAGATGGGGGTTTCCACCTCCTTCTCCGTCAGCGGCAGGTCCCGGGTGGCCTCGTAGGTCAGGAGCATGCCGATTTCGCTGACCAACTCCCGAAAGTCCTTGGTGGAAGTGTTTTTATCCCGCAAAATGGTGAGCTTGTGGGCCACCAGGGGGTGGTCCACCACGTGCAGATTGCCGGTATTCATGGCAGTGTCCTCCAAATCTGTCTTAAAATATATCCCTGTTCTGGCGCCCTTCCTCCAGCAAAGCGCCGCAGAAGGGGCAGCGCGTGATGTCAAACGGGACCCGGTCGGAGATGTGCCGGTGGCAGGCGGGGCAGCGGAACTTGACGGCATTCACGATCATGCCGATCAAAATGACGGCAATTCCCCCGATATTGACCGCGTTCCAGGACTGGTAGAAGGCATAGCCGGCCAGAAACAGCGCGACACCCGCCACTGAAATGCCCATTGCCACCAGACGCCAACGTTTACAGCTCATACGATTCTCCTTTTTCCTTTCCAATGGGTGGGATCACCTCTGCTCCCGGAGTTTCTCCAGCCGCTCCCGCTCCGCCTGACTCAGGCGGAGGTAGACCGGAGCGAGGGCCTGGGGGGAGAGAAGCTTCCCGGCTTTTGCCAGCGCCTCCGCCGCCAGCCCGACGCCCACGGCGCTCTGGGCGCGGAGGTGAATGGGCGCCATGGCGCAGGGGATGCCCGCCTGGGTTAAAAAACCGTGGCACAGGGCCGCGCCATCCCCCACCACGGTGATGGGACGCATCTCCCCGGCCAATTCCGCCGCCAGTTCCTCCAGAGCGACAGCCCGGTCCGGGACGAGTCGGGTAAGGGCTCCGCCCTGGGCAAGGAAAACAGCGTTGTAGATCTGCTGCCGCCGGGCGTCCATGGCGCAGAGAATCAGGTGCCCCGCCATGTGGCTCAGGGGCGTGGCCATGGCCTCCAGGGTGGAGACGGCGATGCAGGGCTTCTCCGCCCCCCACGCCAGGCCCTTGGCCGCGGCGATGCCGATGCGCAGCCCCGTGAAGGACCCGGGGCCGGCGGCCACGGCGATGGCGTCCATGTCGGAGAGGGCCATGTCGCTGTTGCTCAGCATGGCCTCCACCATGGGCATCAGGGTGCGGCTGTGGGTGAGGCCCGTCTGCTGCCAGGCGGAGGCGATGGGAACGCCGTCCGCCGCCACGGCGCAGGAGACGGCCTTGGCGGATGTCTCGAATGCCAGAATTTTCATAGCGACCGCCCCTCCACAGTGATGATGCGCCACTCCGGCTGCGCCGGGTGGGGCTGAATGGTCACCCGCACCGCCTCCGGCGGCAGGGCGCCGGCCACCTGCTCGCTCCACTCCACAGCGCAGACCCCCGGCCGGGCCAGGTAGTCCTCCCAGCCGATGTCGAAGAGCTCCTCCTCGCTGCCCAGGCGGTACATGTCGAAGTGGAAGAGGGGGATGGGGCCGTCGTACTCGTTGACAATGGTGAAAGTGGGGCTGGTGACCCGGCCCCTGCACCCGAGGCCCGCCGCCAATCCCCGGGTGAAGGCGGTCTTGCCCGCCCCCAGTCCGCCGAAGAAAGCCACCACATCTCCGCTGTGGAGGTGTGCGGCCAGCTGACGGCCCAGCGCCTCCGTCTCTGTTACGTTGTGGGAGAGAACTTCCATATGAACCCCCATATTGCTTTCTAACGCCATAGTATATCACAGACCGGAGCCGGGGAAAAGGAGAATTTGCGCAGAGAGGGGAGAAAATTTGGGAAGCGGGACGAAGATCGCTGCAAAGTAAAAGCGGTGCTGCCTGCGATCGGCGCCCCGCTTTTGCAACTATGATACCGAATAGATGCTCTTTGTACGGTCCCCATCTCTGAGATAGACAGTTTCGACATCAGCCAGCGCCGCATCCCGAATCGACACCAGACGGGGCCAGTTGTCTCCCCACAGCAAACTGGTGTAGATGGTAAGGTACATGGCATTTCCGCTAATTTCGTAGCGGCAGGTCCGGAACAGCGGTGCGCTGGAGGCGGTATCCAGTTCCATAGAAAAGAA
>CALXDE010000173.1 GCA_944386965.1 uncultured Oscillospiraceae bacterium | reverse complement strand
GCGGTGGCCCAGGGGGTCACCGGAGGGACCAGCGAGACCACCTTCTCCCCCGGGGACACCGTCACCCGGGCCCAGGCCATGACCTTCCTGTGGCGGGCCGCCGGATCGCCGCAGCCGGACAGCACCGCTTCCCCCTTTGTCGATGTGTCTCCGGAGGCGTACTACTATGTGCCCGTGCTGTGGGCGTCGGAGAACGGCATCACCGGCGGCGTAAGCGAGAACCAGTTCGGCCCCGAGCAGGCCCTGACCTATGACCAGATCCTCACCTTTATCAGCAAGCTGGTGGGGGAGAGCGGCACCGGCGCCGACTGGTCAGAGGCCGCTCTCAACTGGGCGGAGAGCAGCGGCCTGGCTGACGGCCTGACCTTTTCCGCCAAGGGCAGCTGCCCCCGTTCCGACGTAATCTACTTCCTGTGGAGGCAGCTGGCGTAATCCCCAGAGACAGCCCTGTGTGTTTGAGGCAGGTCAAAATTTTAAGTAAAGGAGAACTGCAATGAAAGCTTTGAAACGGTGTTTTTCCTTGCTGATGTCAGCCGCTCTGATAACCGGCTTGATGTGTACAGGCGCGTGGGCCGCCCAGGGGCCCTCCGCGGTGGCCAACGGCGTGGTCAGTCCCACAGATGACACCAGAAGCCAGGGGGCTATCCGTGAGGAGAACGGCTCGGTCTATCTGGACCTCTATTACGGCAGCACGGTCACGTTCACCTCGGCCCATCTGGGAGGGGCGGTGTCCTTCCCGGACCCCTGGTCGGGGGAGCAGATGGTGCTCAAAACCATCATTGCCGAGCCGGGCTGCATCGCCTATTCCACTTCAGCCTCCGGAGAGGTGTATACCGATGAGGATAACACCCCGGACGCCATGGACGAGTATGAGAACTTCGGGCGGCTGCTCTGCCACTACTACGGCGTGCAGCCGGACGGCACCATTGTGATCGAGGGGATCAACGACGGCTATCTGCTGGGCAACACCTATGTCCGCTATGGGCTGGACGCCTATATGTGGGATTACAGTGTGTTTATGACCTACTTTTATACCGACGGCGGCGCCTACTGGATCACCACCCAGGCTGCCCTGGATTTGTTTACGGAGCTCACCGGAATCCCGGCTGCCGGGGCCCCGGAGGAGCAGCCCGCCGCAGTCGCCGGCTTCCGGGATGTGTCCGCCGATTCCTGGTACGCCGGATATGTGGAGGCGGTAGCGGAAAAGGGCCTGTTCTCCGGCAAGGGAGAGGGGATCTTCGGCCCCGAGGATCAGATGACCTATGCAGAGTTCCTGGTGGTGCTCAGCCAGTTCTCCAGTGAGCCTATCCCCGGCTCCGCCGGAGCTTGGTACCAGGGATATGTGGACTGGGCCGAGGGCGCCGGGCTGATCCCCGATGAAATGCAGACCTTTGTCCCGGACGCCCCCATCACCCGGCAGGATATGGCCGCCCTGTTCGGCAGCTTCCTAAACGCTTATGACCACTCCGGCGGGGCGGTGAACGAGGGCGAAGCCTCCTTTGCTGACGCCGGCTCCATCGCGGACTACGCCGCGGACGGTGTTCAGATCTGCTACCAGCTGGGCATCATGAGCGGCAAGGACGGCGGCGTCTTTGATCCAATCGGCACCGCCACCCGGGCCGAGGTGGCCGTCACCATGGTGCAAATGGCACGCATAATGGAAAGGTGAGGTACAGAATGAAAAAGTGGAATCAAATTGTGTCCCTGCTGATGTCGGCGGCCCTTTTGACCGGGCTGTCCTGTGCCGGCGCGGGAGCGGAGAGCGACGGGCCCTTGGGCGCCGGCGGCGCCGGAAGCTACGTCAGCTGGGAGGACAGCCAGGGCGCGGTCTCTGAAGCGAATGGTCAGGTTACGCTGACCCTCACCGGCGGCACGGTGATCACGTTCACCTCTGCTCATCTGGGCGGCACTGTCTCCTTTGCGGAGAACTATGAAAACAAGCCGGTGACGCTGAAGGTCATCCTGCTGGAGCCGGGCTGTGTGGCCTATTCCACCACCGAGGAGGGACAGGTGTATGCCGACGAGGCGGCGGCGGATGCTGCGGGCGACTATGCGGGGATGGGTCAGCTGTTCTGCTACTACTACGGGGCGCAGGCCAACGGCGAGGTGATGGAAATGATGGCCGATGACACCATCATTGGAAATGCCTATGCCGAGTTTGGCATCGACGGCGAGAGCTGGGAGTACGAGATCATCCTCACCGCCTTCTTCGCGGATGACGGGCAGTACTGTCTGACCACGCGGGCGGCCCTGGACCGGTTTGCGGAGGTGACGGGGGCCGAGGTGACCGGGACATCCACAGGGGCTGAAGAGCAGCCCGCAGGGGTGTCCGGCTTTTCCGACGTGTCCGCCGACGCCTGGTACGCCGGGTATGTCCAGACGGTGGCCGAGAAGGGGCTGTTCTCCGGCAACGAGGACGGCACCTTTGCCCCCGAGGCCAACATGACCTACGCCCAATTCCTGGTGGTGCTCAGCCAGTTCTCCGGCGACGCCATCCCCGGGGCGGAGGGGGCCTGGTACCAGGGCTATGTGGACTGGGCCGACGAGGTGGGCCTGATCCCCGCCGGGATGGGGGAGAGCTTCAACCCGGACGCGGCCATCACCCGGCAGGATATGGCCGCCCTGTTCGGCAGCTTCCTGAACGCTTACGACCATTCCGGCGGGGCGGTGAACGAGGGCGAAGCCTCCTTCGCCGACGCCGGCTCCATCGCGGACTATGCCGCGAACGGCGTCCAGATCTGCTACCAGCTGGGCATCATGAGCGGCAAGGACGGCGGCGCCTTTGATCCCATGGGCACCGCCACCCGGGCCGAGGTGGCCGTCACCATGACCCAGATGGCACGGGTCATGGGCCGGTAAGGAGAGCTGAATCCGGCGTAAAAGCGCGGGGGACCGCTGTCATCATGACAGCGGTCCCCCGCGCTTCAGCGTTCAAATGACCTGCTTCAGGCCTGTATCCTTCAGTTCGGGCTGAATTGCTCACCGCCGCACCCACTTGCCGAAGAGGGTCTTTTTGTAGTGCCGCAGCTCCTCCTTGGCCTCGGCATGGCCGCCGGCCTTCCGGAGGTACTCCACGCCCTTTGGAATGTCCTCCGGGCCGCCCAGTCCCCGGGCGTAGAGGTAACCCAGAAGGTAAAAGGCGTTTTGGTTGTTCCAGTCCACCATCTCCAAAAATTTTCGGGCCTGGGCATAGTCCTGCTGGGTGCCCCAGCCGTGGGCGCAGCAGGCCCCCAGGTAGTAGGCCCCCCAGTTGCTGCTGGTGTCCTGGTCATGGGCCCACTTGAGCAGCTGAAAGGCCTTGGCATAGTCCCGCTCCACCCCCTCGCCGTCGTAGTAGAGGGCCCCCAGCCGGTTGGCCGGGCTGATTTTGGACTGGATGGGGGCGGCCAGCGCCCGCTGGTAGTAGTCGGCGGCCC
>CALXDE010000172.1 GCA_944386965.1 uncultured Oscillospiraceae bacterium | reverse complement strand
CCCTTCTTCACGGGCAAGCAGAAACTGGTCGATACCGGCGGACGCGTGGCCAAGTTCAACAAGAAGTTCGGTCTGGACAAGTAATTGCATTACAAAAACGCACCGTGCCGTGGCCTGCGGCGCGGTGCTTTTTTGCGCTTTTTTGGAAATGGGGGGGGATTGCATGGACAATACGGCGTTTCTGGAGGCGTTTTGCGCAGCCATGGACCACGCCTTTGGGCGGCGGCTGGTGTTCCTGGGCATACAGGGCAGCCGGGCAAGAGGCGAGGCCGGACCGGACAGCGACATCGACATGGTGGTCATTCTGGACCATCTGGCGCCGGAGGACCTGGAGAAGTACCGCCGGGCGGTGGAGACGCTGCCGGAGCGGGAGAAGCTCTGCGGCTTTGTCTCCGGCGCCCGGGAGCTGGCGGCCTGGGATCGGGGGGATCTGTTTCAGCTGGCGGTGGACACCCTTCCCCTGCGGGGGGAGCTGCTGGATATCACCGGGCCGCTGGGGCGGAGAGATGCCCGGCGGGCAGTCCATACCGGCGCCTGCGCCATCTTCCATGCCTGCTGCCACAACCTGCTCCATGCGCGCAGCGCGGCGCTGCTGCGGGACCTCTATAAGACGGCGCGGTTTGTGCTGCGGGCCAAGGCCGCGGCGGACGGCGGCCCTGATGCCGCCGGAATCCAGGCGCTGCGGGAGTGGGCCGCCGGAGCGGATCGGGACATCCTGGAGCGCTGGGAGGCCCTCCGGGGCGGCTTGGCGCTGTCCGGCGACCAGTGCGCCGCCTGGGGCGGCGCGCTGCTGACCTGGTGCCAGGAGCTGATCACGACCTACGGGGACCCCGCGCAGGGGTGGAAAGGAGAAAGCGATGATACCCAATCCCAATGAGCCGTTTCCCAGAAAAGACGTGCCGGATATGACCCTGGTCCGGCCCACCATCACCCGGCCCAACATTGAGGTGGGGGAGTACACCTACTTCAGCGGTCAGGATTTTCAGTCCCACGTGACCCACCACTACCCCGTCTACGGCGACAGGCTCATCATCGGCAAGTTCTGCCAGATCGCCGCGGGGGTGGAGTTCATCATGAACGGGGCCAACCACCAGATGAACGCCCTCACCACCTACCCGTTTTACATTCTGGGCTGGGAGCAGAACCCGCCGGATATGGCGGACCTCCCCAACAAGGGGGACACCGTGGTGGGAAACGACGTGTGGATCGGTCAGAACGTCACGGTCCTCCCCGGCGTCCACATCGGCGACGGGGCCATCATCGGCGCGTGCAGTGTGGTGGCCCGGGACGTGGAGCCTTACGCCATCGCGGCGGGAAACCCCGCCCGGCTGATCCGCCGCCGCTTTGATGCGGAGCTGCGGGAGCTCCTGGAACAGCTGCGGTGGTGGGACCGCCCGGCGGAGGAGATCGCCCGCCTCATCCCCCTGCTCACCTGCGGCGAGCTGGACCGGGTGCGGCGGGAAGTGAAAAAACTTTTGCAGATGGAGTGAAAATCTGCTATTCTGGGGATAGAAATTTTATCCCCCTGATAAGCGAGGTACTATGGAACATCACGACACACAGGAGATTCGGGACCGGGCGGTGCTGGTGGGGCTCGACAGCCCCAAACTGGACGCCCGGGACAACGCGGACGAGGACAGCATGGAGGAGCTCTCCGCCCTGGTGGAGACGGCGGGGGGCGAGACGGTGGGCGTGGCGCTGCAGAGCCGGGCCACGCCGGACCCCCGCACCTTCATCGGCGAGGGAAAGGTGGGGGAGATCCGGGAGCTGGTGAAAACCCAGGAGGCCACCACCGTTATCTTTGACAACGACCTGAGCCCCTCCCAGATGCGGGTGCTCACCGAGGAGCTGGGCGTCCAGGTGCTGGACCGCAGCGCCCTGATCCTGGACATCTTTGCCCAGCGGGCCAAGACCAAGGAGGGGCGGCTCCAGGTGGAGCTGGCCCAATACCAGTATCTGCTGCCACGTCTGGTGGGCATGTGGACCCACCTGGAGCGGCAGGCGGGCACCAGCGGCAAGGGGCCCATCGGCTCCAAGGGCCCCGGTGAAACCCAGCTGGAGACGGACCGGCGCCATATCCGCCGGAAGATCGACAAGCTCAAGGAGGAGCTGGAGGCGGTGCGCCGGGTCCGGGGGACCCAGCGCCAGCGCCGGATGAAAAACGAGATCCCGGTGGTAGCCATTGTGGGCTACACCAACGCCGGCAAGTCTACCCTCTTAAACGCACTCACCGGTGCGGGCATTCCCGCCAACAACCGCCTCTTTGACACCCTGGACACCACCAGCCGCCTGCTGACGGTCAGCGACACCCTGGAGGTGGTGATCTCAGACACGGTGGGCTTTATCCGCAAGCTTCCCCACCAGCTGGTGGATGCCTTCAAGGCCACCCTGGAGGAGTTGGAGTACGCGGACCTGCTGCTCCACGTCATCGACATCTCCAACCCCCAATGGCAGGAGCAGGCGGAGATCGTGGACAGCCTGATCCGGGAGCTGGGGGCGGAGCAGACCCCCTGCCTGCGGGTCTA
>CALXDE010000171.1 GCA_944386965.1 uncultured Oscillospiraceae bacterium | reverse complement strand
CCAGGGAGCAGGGGGAGGGGCGGATGCCGATGACCTCCTGGAGCGTGTCGTAGGGGGCGCCCACCGGGGAGAGCAGCTCGTCCCCGGGCAGGAGGTTGGCGCTGAGGGCCACGGTGAGGGCGTGGGTGCCGCAGGTGATCTGGGGCCGCACCAGGGCGGCCTGGGTGTGGAACACGTCGGCGTAGACCCGCTCCAGCTTCTCCCGCCCCACGTCGTTGTACCCGTAGCCGGTGGTGGCGGCAAAGCAGGTGGTGTCCACCCGGTTCTTCTGAAAGGCGGAGAGGACCTTGGCCTGGTTGTACTCCGCCGTCTGGTCGATGGCGTCAAACCGGTCCCGCAGGTCCCGCAGCACCGCCTCCCCATATTCATACACGACCGGGCTGACGCCCAGCTCCTGATACATTTTATCAAGCTTCATCGGAATCAGACTCCTCCGGTTTTCCCAAAATTTCGTCGGCCAGGTGGCTGAGCACCTCCGGCTTGGTCACCACCAGGCCGCTGGCCTCGTTCCCCAGAATCAGCAGCGTATCCCCCGGGGAGATGCCAAAAAACCGGCGGGCCGCCTGGGGAATGACGATCTGTCCCCGGTCGCCCACACGGGCGGTGCCGAAGATCCGGTTTTTGCCCATCCCCAAGTTGTGTTTTCCGCGGGGCATTGGAAGAACTCCCTTCTGTCATATTTTTCATACAAGTGTGAATTATAGCAAACCGACAGGAAAATGGCAAGGGAAAAGTGTGCCGGAGTACGCCCCTGCGGATTATGAATATTCTGTAAAAATATACAAATATCTTGTATGTCCAGGAAAGCTGTGGTATACTGAACCCTGTTGACAGCCGGAGGCGGCGGGGAAAGGTTCTCCGCTCCCGCCCGGCTGGAGGAATCCGGCGTCGCCGAACCGGGGACGCCCCATGTTTGCGCGCAGCCCCATCGACCGGGGGGGCCGGTCTGGGGCGGCCTTTTCCACCAGGGCAGAGGGGCCGGAGAAACAGAAAGGCAGGCCGCAATGGCGCTTCTTGAGCATATCCACAGTCCGCAGGACGTGAAACAATTGAATCAGAGTCAGCTGGATTCCCTCTGTGCCGAGCTGAGGGCGTTCCTGGTGGAGCATGTCTCCCGGACCGGGGGACATCTGGCCTCCAACTTGGGGGCGGTGGAGCTGACGGTGGCCCTTCACCGGGTTTTTGACACCAGCCGGGACCGGCTGGTGTTCGACGTGGGGCATCAGTGCTATGTCCACAAGGCGCTCACCGGGCGGCGGGAGCTGTTTTCCACCCTGCGGCAGCTGAACGGCATCTCCGGCTATCCCCAGCCCGCAGAGAGCGTCCACGACGCCTTTATTGCCGGACACGCCTCCAATTCCGTCTCGGTGGCGCTTGGAATGGCAAGGGCAAGAACCTTACAGCACCAGGATTATCAGGTGTTGGCTCTGATCGGTGACGGGGCCCTCACCGGCGGACTCAGCTACGAGGGGCTCAATAATGCCGGGGCTTCCGGAGAGCCGCTGATCGTGATTTTGAACGACAACGGCATGTCCATCGCCCCCAACGTGGGAGGGATGTCCAGGCATCTGGCCTACATCCGCACCCGTTCCAGCTATTATCGCTTCAAGAAGTGGTATCGGAAGGCGCTGCGGCGTCTGCCCGGCGGGGAGAGGCTGTACCGCTTCAATCACCGCCTCAAGACTGCGGTGAAGAAACTGATCTTCCCCTGTACCATGTTTGAGGACATGGGGTTTACCTACCTGGGCCCGGTGGACGGCCACAACCTGGAGCAGCTGTGCACGACCCTCCGGTGGGCCAGAGAGTTGGACTGCCCGGTGCTGGTCCACGTGAAGACCCGGAAGGGGAAGGGGTATCCCCCCGCTGAGGCCAATCCGGATCAATTTCACGGCGTGGGTCCCTTTGATCCGCTTTCCGGGGCGATCCTGGGGGCAAAAGAAGATTTTTCAGCGGCGTTTGGCCGCGCCATGGAGCAGCTGGCGGCGGAGGATCACCGGGTCTGCGCCATTACGGCGGCTATGGTGGACGGCACAGGGCTGTCAGGCTTTGGCCGGAGGTTTCCCCGCCGCTTTTTTGACGTGGGCATCGCCGAGGGCCACGCGGTGGCCATGGCCGCCGGCATGGCAAAGCAGGGGCTGCTGCCGGTGTTCGCGGTCTACTCCTCGTTTTTGCAGCGGGGATATGATATGCTCCTTCACGACGTGGCACTGCAGAATCTCCACGTGGTCTTTGCCGTGGACCGCGCGGGACTGGTGGGGGCTGACGGCGCCACCCACCACGGGGGAGCTGATGTGGGCTATCTGGCCCAGATCCCCGGTATGACGGTGCTGGCCCCGGCCAGCTACCAGGAGCTGGAGGATATGCTGCGCCGGGCGGTGCTGGATCTGACCGGGTCGGCGGCGGTCCGCTATCCCCGGGGCGGGGAAGGGGCGTACCGCGCCGGCTGGAGCGGCGAGGCTGCGGACCGGCTGCGGACCGGCGCGGATGTGACCCTTGTCGCCTATGGGACGCTGATTGACGAGGCGTGTCTGGCGGGGGAGCGTCTGGCGGCGGAGGCGGGCATCTCTGCCGAGGTGATCAAGCTCAACCGCATCGCCCCGCTGCCGGTGGAGCTGGCGCTGGAGAGCGTCCGGCGGACCGGGCGGCTGGTGGCGGCGGAGGACTGCTTTGCCGTGGGTAGCGTGGGGGAGCGGCTGAGCGCCGCTCTGGCCCGGGCGGGCGTACAGGCGGAGATCCGCCTGCTGAATCTGGAGGAGCGAATCGTACCCCAGGGAAGCGTCGCTCAGCTGCGGCGGAGCCTGGGGCTGGACGCCCAGGGAATCTATGAGGCGGCGGTGGAGGTGTGTCATGGCAGGGAATAAGACGCGGTTGGATGTGCTGCTGGTGGAGAAGGGGCTGGCCGAGAGCCGGCAGAAGGCCCAGGCTACCATTATGAGCGGCTGTGTGTTTGTGGACGGGCAGCGTGTGGACAAGCCCGGCACAGCGGTGCCGTCGGAGGCGGCGGTGGAGGTGCGGGGGAACGCCCTGCGCTATGTGAGCCGGGGCGGGCTCAAGCTGGAGAAGGCCATGGAGCTGTGGCCCATTGATTTGCACGGCGCTGTGTGTATGGACATCGGAGCCTCCACCGGCGGCTTTACCGACTGCATGCTGCAAAACGGCGCGGACAAGGTCTACGCCGTGGATGTGGGCTACGGACAGCTGGCCTGGAAGCTCCGCAGCGACGAGCGGGTGGTCTGTCTGGAGCGGACCAACGCCCGCTACCTCACCCATCAGGAGGTGCCGGAGGAGCCGGATTTCGCCTCGGTGGATGTGAGCTTCATCTCCCTGAAGCTGATCCTTCCCGCCATTGCCGGCCTTTTGAGGGAGGGGGGACACGTGGTCTGTCTCATCAAACCGCAGTTTGAGGCCGGAAAGGAAAAGGTGGGGAAAAAGGGCGTGGTCCGGGACCCTGCCGTCCATCGGGAGGTGCTGGAACACTTCCTGGAATATGCAAAGGAAAACAGCTTTACAATACTTGGAATAACTTACTCTCCTATCCGCGGACCGGAGGGGAATATCGAATATCTGGGGTATCTCCGGCGGGGGGAGGACCCATCCTCCATCCCGGATCTGGAGCAATTGGTGGAGGAGTCGCACCAGGCGCTGAAGGAGGGAAAGACTTGAAAAAAATCGTTTTATGTCCCAACCCCTACCGGGACAAGGATCTTTCGGCGGCCCGGGAGGCCGCGGAGATTCTGCGCTCGGTGGGACAGCGGGTGGTGTTCTGCCTCCCCTTCCGACCGGAGAATCCGGTGATTGCTCCGGGACTGGAGCTGCGGCCCTTGCAGCAGGAGCTGCGGGGGGCGGATATGATCATCGCCTTCGGCGGCGACGGGACCATCCTCCACCTGGCCAAGACCGCGGCCTCCCGGAATATTCCGGTGCTGGGGGTGAATCTGGGAAGCCTGGGGTTCATGTCGGAGCTGGAGCGCAACGAGATGCACCTGCTGAAGAATCTGGCCAGCGGCGATTTCAAGCGGGAGCGGCGGATGATGCTGGACATCACCGTGGAGCGGGAGGGACGCCGGGTCTATACCAACACCGCTCTCAACGACGCGGTGGTCACCAAGGGGGCGGTGGCCCGGGTGATTCGGATGCGTGTCTATGTGGGGTCCGCTCTGCTGGGCTTTCTGGAGGGAGACGGCGTGGTGGTGGCAACGCCCACCGGGTCCACTGCCTACTCCCTGTCGGCGGGAGGGCCCATCGTGGAGCCCACGGCCCGGAACTTTGTGATCAGCCCCATCTGCGCCCACACCATCCATTCCAACTCCTATGTCCTCTCGGCGGAAACCAACATCACCGTGATTCCCCAGGACGCGGGGCGCAAGCCGGTCTTTTTGTCGGTGGACGGGGGGCGGGCCTTTGCCCTGCGGGGCGGGGACCGGGTGTGTATTGAGAACTCCAGACAGGAGACGGTGCTGGTCCGCCTGTCGGATAAGAGTATTTTTGAAATCTTGCGGACAAAGATGTCGGGGGAATTGTACGATGAAGAATGACCGCCAAAACAGGATACTTGCCATTATCGCCAGGGAGGATATCGATACCCAGGAGGCGCTGCTGGAGCGGCTGCAGCAGGAGGGAATCCGCTGTACCCAGGCCACCATCTCCCGGGATATCAAGCAGCTCCACCTCATTAAGGAGCCCATCGGCCGGGGCCGCTACCGCTACGCTGTCTCCATCCACCGCAACAGCCTGAATGTGGCGGACAAGCTGCGCACCATTTTTCGGGAGAGCATCACCAGCATTGACTGCGCGCAGAACATCGTGGTCATCAAGACCATGTCCGGTCTGGCCTCCGCGGCAGCGGCATCCATCGACAGCATGAAGGTGCCCTATATGGTGGGGAGCCTGGCGGGGGATGATACGGTATTGATGGTGATGCGGGACAACGAGTCGGCGGAGATCTTCTGCGAGGAGATCAAGGAGATGCTGAAATAGGCGGCCTTTACCGGACGGGGGAGGAAATGATCCATGCTGCAGGTGCTGCATATCGAGAATATCGCCGTCATCGAGGAGGCGGACATCACCTTTGACGCCGGGTTCAACGCCCTCACCGGCGAGACAGGCGCCGGCAAGTCCATCGTCATTGACGCCATGGGCGCGGTGCTGGGAGAGCGGACACCTCGGGATCTGATCCGCACCGGCGCGGCCAAGGCCTTTGTCAGCGCGGTATTCACCGCCGTTCCGGCGGACCTCAGGGCACTGTCGGACAACGGCGTCGCGGCTGACGGGGGGGAACTGCTCCTGCAGCGGGAGATCTATGCCGATGGAAAGAATGTCTGCCGGGCAAACGGCCGGCCCATCACCGTGGCCCAGCTGCGGCAGGTGGGCAGGAACCTGCTGAATATTCACGGCCAGCACGACGGGCAGCTGCTGCTGGACGAGGAGCGCCACGGGGACTACCTGGACAGCTTCGGCCATGTGGAGGGGGAGTTGGCGGCCTATCGGACCTGTTATGAGGCCATGGACGCCACACGGCGGCAGATCCGCGCCCTGACGATGGACGAGGCGGAGCGCTCGCGCCGGGTGGATACCCTGCGCCACCAGATCGGAGAACTGGAGCGGGCAGAGCTGAAGAGCGGAGAGGAGGAGACGCTCCAGGAGCGGCGCAACATCCTGCGCAACGGAGAGAAATTTCTCTCCGCTGTCCAGGGCGCGGCTTACTGCCTGAGCGGCGGAGAGGACGCCATGGGGGCGGTGGCCCTGCTGCGGGAGGCGGAGAACGCCCTGCGGGGGGCACGGAATCTGGGCGGACAGTTTGAGGAGCTCTCCGACCGGCTGGAGGCCCTGGAGAGCGAAGCCTACGATATCGCCGAAACCGTGCGGGACCTGGAGGAGAGCTATGACTTTTCCCCGGCGGAGCTGGACGCAGTGGAGAGCCGGATGGACCTCCTCTACCGCCTGGAGAAGAAATACGGCCCCACGGTGGAGGACATGCTGGCTTACCTGGAGAAGTGCCGGGAGGAGCTGGACAGGATGGAGTACGCCGGGGACACCATCGCCCGGCTGGAGAAGGAGCTGGAGGGGCAGCGGCAGCGGACCGCGCAGGCGGCTGAAGTGCTGACCAGGGCCCGAAAGGACGCCGCCGGGCGCCTGGAGGCCCGCATTCAGGAGGAGCTGCGGCAGCTGGACATGCCCAGGGCCCGCTTTTCCATCCAATTTACGGAACAGGAGCCGGCGGAAAACGGCGCCGATGTGGTGCGCTTCCTCATGTCCGCCAACGTGGGGGAGGACTTAAAGCCCATTCAGAAGGTGGCCTCCGGCGGCGAGCTGGCCCGGATCATGCTGGCGCTGAAGAATGTGCTGGCGGAGAATGAGCCCATTGGCACCATGGTCTTTGACGAGGTGGACACCGGCGTCTCCGGTCGGGCCGCCCAGAAGGTGGCGGAGAAGCTGGCGGAGCTGTCCCGGCGCAGGCAGGTGCTGTGCGTGACCCACCTGCCCCAGCTGGCCGCCATGGCGGACACCCACTTCTGCGTGGAAAAGGGGGAGCGGAATGGGCGGACCTTTACCGGCGTCCGGGTGCTGGACCGGGAGGGGCGCCGGGCGGAGCTGGCCCGGCTCACCGGCGGGGAGCACGTTACCGCCGCCATGCTGGCGGGGGCGGAGGAACTGATTGCCGCCGCCGAGGGGTATAAGGCGGGGCTGACGTTGTGAGGATTCTGGTGATGGGCTACAGCGGCGCGGGCAAATCCACCCTGGCGGAAGCGCTGGGGAAGCGGTATGGCTGTCCGGTGCTGCATCTGGATACCATTCAGTTTCAGGCCAACTGGCAGGAGCGGGAGCCGAAGGAGGCCGAGGCGCTGACGGAGGCATTTCTGGAGGAGCACGAGAGCTGGGTCATCGACGGCAGCTATATGGGGCGCTTCTCCTTTGCGCGGCGCTGTCGGGAGGCGGACCGGATCATCCAGCTCCTGCTGCCCCGGCGTGTGTGTCTGTACCGGGCGGTGAAGCGGTATGTCCAGAACCGGGGAAGGACCCGCACCAGCATGGCCGCCGGCTGCGAGGAAAAATTCGACTGGGCGTTTCTGTGGTGGATTCTCCGGGATGGCCGGACGCAGGACGTTCAGGACAAGTTCCGGCGCGTCCGGGAGCAGTACGGCGATAAAGTGGTGCTCTGCGTCACGGCGAAAGCGGCGGCTGAGGAGTTCCCTGGACCATAGACAGAGAGAAAGAAGGGACGTCGGTCATGGAGTATACGGAGCGGGTGAGAGGGGTCCTGCTGAAGCTGTTTCCCATCCGGAAGAGCGCGGCGGAGAAGTCGGACTTCCGGAAGTGGCTGCTGGCGGAGCTGCGCGCGAGCGGCTGGAAGGCCCGCGAGGAAACCTATGGGAAATTCAACGGCAGTGTCAATGTGGTGGCCGGGGACCCGGAAAAGGCGGTGGTCTATCTCATCGCCCACTATGACACCGCCTCCCGGATGCTCTTGCCCAACTTCATCTCCCCCACCAACCCGCCGGCCCATATCGCCTACCACTTCACAGCGGCGGTGCTGATGCTCTTGGCGGCGCTGGTGCTCTCGTTTGCCGTCAGCTTTCCCCTGAACCAGCCGGGGCTGATGCTGCCGCTGTTTCTGGTGCTGGCCCTGGCGATTCTCTTCACCGGCGTCTATGGGCCGGCCAACCGGAGCAACGCCAATGGCAACACCTCCGGTGTCCTGGCCCTGCTGGCCATGGCCAGACGGCTGGAGCGGGACAAGCGGGTGTGCTTTGTGTTTCTGGACAACAATGAGCGCAATCTTCTGGGGGCTTCTGCATTCCGGAAGCGGCACTGGAACGAGGTGGACAACTGCCTGTTTTTGAATTTTGACTGCGTGGGGGATGGGGACACCATTCTGATGATGCCCAGCAAGCGCTGCCGCTGGGACGCAGACCTGCTGG
>CALXDE010000170.1 GCA_944386965.1 uncultured Oscillospiraceae bacterium | reverse complement strand
ACCTCCTTCTCCACCTTGCAGCCCATCTCCTCGGCGATGATGGCGGCGGTGTCGAAGTCGATGATCTGGCTGACGGAGGCCATGACCCCGTTTTTCATCAGGCACTTGACCACGTCGGTGGCGGTCTTCTTCATGCGGCTGGCCAGCTCTCCCACGCTGATCTCGTCGGGGATGAGGACCTTCACCGGGGCCTTCTTGGCGATCTCCAGCTGGAGCCGGCGCATCTTCTCCTGCTCCTCCTGGCGGCGCTTGTTGGAGAAGGTCATCTGCTGGTTTTTCTTCTTGCCGCCGGCGTTGCGGAACTTCTCCTTGTTCTGCTGGGGCAGGTTCTTGCCGCCCCGGGTGCTGCTGTCGGCGATATCCTCCAGCCGCTCGTCGTATTTCTCCAGATTCACATTGGTGGCCTTGCGGGTATCCACAATCTTCTTGGCCGGGACCCGGCTGGCAGGCTTTTGCTGCTGAGGCTGCTGGGTCTGGGGCGCGGGAGCGCTCCTGGCCGGCTGCTGGGCCGGCTGAGCGGTCCTCTGACCGCCGGAGGCCGCCTTGCCGCCGCCGGAGCGGGCCTGCTGAGGCTGCTGGACCTGGGGCGCAGGAGCGCTCTTGGGCTGCTCCGCCGCCTTGGGCGCCTCCTGCGGCGCGTCGGCGAAGATCACCTCGATGCCAGACACCGGGTGCTTCTGGGTCAGGTAGTCAAAGATGATGGACAGCTCCCCGTCCTCCAGCGCCTGCATATGGTTCTTGGGCGCCGTGGCATATTGGGTGAGAATCTCCACAATGTCCTTGGTGGGAAGCCCGAAGTCCTTGGCCACCTCATGCACTCTGTATTTATTGATGTTGTTACCCATCAATCCACCTCCAATTTGGAAAGGTTATTTACTCTGACGCGCCCGCTTGACGCGGGTGGGGATGTAGGGCTTTTTCGCCTTTCCTCCCCGGCGGAGATTTTTTTCGTGGGAGCGCTGCTCCCGGCGGCGCTGGGCGGCCTTTTCCGCTTTGGCGGCGAGCTTTTCCGCCGCCGCGCCATACTTCTCCGCGTCCAGCTCCGCCAGTTTCCCGGCAATGGCGCCGGCAAACCCGATCTCCGTCACCGCCGCCATGGCGCAGACGGTGCGGCCCACCGCCGCCCCCAGCTGCTCCTTGTCATAGGGAATGGACAGCTCCGGGCAGGCCCCTGCCTGCGCGAAGTGACGGGCCCGGCGGACCGTATTGTCCGCGGCGTCCTCCGCCAGCAGAAGCAGTCGGCAGGTCCGGGCCCGGCAGGCGGCTCCCACCGGCTCGTCGCCGACCTCCAGCGCGCCGGCCCGCTTGCACAGGCCGATGAGATGCAGGATATTATCCATGGTCCCCCTCCATCTGCTGCTCCAGCTGGTCATAGACCTCCGGGGGGATGGCCATATCAAAGGCCCGCTCCAGAGCCCGGCTTTTCCGGGCCTTCTTGAGGCAGTCCGGACTGGGGCACACATAGGCTCCCCGGCCGGGCAGCTTCCCCTTGAAATCCAGGGAAATGGTCCCCTCCGGGGAGCGGACCACCCGGATCAGGGCTTTCTTGTCTTTCATCTCCCGGCAGCCCACACACTGGCGCTGGGGGATTTTTCTCGGTTTCTGCATGGTCATACCTCCCTGTAGCCGGGACACGGCGGGCCAGAGCGCCCGCTTCTCACTCCTCGTCCTTGTAGGACGCGGGCTTGATGTCGATTTTATAGCCGGTCAGCCGCGCGGCCAGACGGGCGTTCTGGCCGATCCCACGGCGCCTCCGGCGCCGCGGGAGCCCTTTTGAGCGGACATCCTCGGGTGGAATGAATCCACCCTGCGGCAAGGGCCCGGCTGCGCCGGCCCGCTTGGACGCGCCCGGAGCGCGAAGAGGGCCAGAGCGCCCGCTTCTCACTCCTCGTCCTTGTAGGATGCGGGCTTGATGTCGATTTTATAGCCGGTCAGCCGCGCGGCCAGACGGGCGTTCTGCCCCTCCTTGCCGATGGCCAGGGAGAGCTGGTCGTCAGGGACGATGACGCGGCAGCCCTTGCCCTCGTCGGCCATCCAGACGTCCACCACATCCGCCGGCGCCAGGGCCGCGGCGATGAACTGGGCGGGGTCGTCGCTGTATTTGACAATGTCGATCTTCTCGCCCCGCAGCTCCTCCACGATGCTGCCCACCCGCTGGCCCTTGGGGCCCACGCAGGCGCCGATGGGGTCCACATCCGGGTCGTTGGACCACACAGCCATTTTGGTACGGCTGCCGGCCTCCCGGGCGATGGAGCGGATCTCCACGGTGCCGTCATAGATTTCGGGAACCTCCAGCTCGAACAGGCGCTTGACCAGCCCCGGGTGGGTCCGGGAGATGAGTACCTGGGGCCCCCGGGTGGCCCGGCGGACCTCCACTACATAGACCTTAACCTTCTGCCCCTCTGTCAGCTCCTCGCCGGGGACCTGTTCCCCCTGGAGCAGCACCGCCTCCGTGGACTCGCTGCCCGTACCGATGCGCAGGGAGACGTTTCCGGTCCGGGGGTCGGTGCGGGTGACAGTACCGGTGAGGATCTCATGCTGCTTGGAGTTGAACTCGTCGTAGACCATGCCCCGCTCGGCCTCCCGCAGGCCCTGGATGATGACCTGCTTGCCGTTGCCCGCAGCAATGCGGCCGAACTCCACATTGTCCACCGGGATATTCACCGTCTCGCCGATGCTGGCGGCCGGGCGGATGGCCCGGGCCTCGGCCAGGGTGATCTGGCTGCCGGGGAGCTCCACCTCCTCCACGACCTCCTTCTGCACATACATCCGCAGGTCCTTCTTCTCCCGGTTCACATCCACATAGACGTTCTCCACGCCCGGATGGTCCTTCTTATAGGCCGTGGTCAGAGCCTGCACGATTTTTTCCATCATAAAGTCCTGGGGGATGCCCCGTTCCTTCTCCAGCATGGCCAGGGCCACAAAAATTTCATCACACTTCATTTCATCGATTCTCCTATATTGCCAATCTTCTGATAAAAGATGTTGGTCTGCCCGCTAAAACGCAATGCGCAGCCGACACAGCGCCATCCCCACCGGATGTCCCATCCGGCGGGGACCCCGTTTCACTTCTGCCGGCCAAAGTGAATTCGGCCGGCAGCAAGATTTTGCCTAAGGCAAAATACTTGCGCGCCGGACTCCCGGCGAAAGGGTCTTAAAACTCAATGCGCAACCGGCACAGCGCCACCTCGCCTTTGGGAAAGGCTAGCTCCGCCCTGCCCACGGTGAGGCGGATGGTGCCGTCGGCGTCGTACCCCGCCAGGGTCCCGGCGAATTCCTTGCGCCCGTCCCGGGCCTTGTAGAGCTTCACCAGCACCGGGCTGCCCAAAAACTTCGCGAAGTCCGAGGGGCGCTTCAGCGGCCGCTCCGCCCCGGCAGAGGACACCTCGAAGACGTAGCTGCCCTCGATGGGGTCGGCCTCGTCCAGCAGGTCGCTGACCACCCGGCTGACAGCCTCGCAGTCGTCGATATCCACGCCGCCCTCCTTATCCAGGTACAGCCGCAGGTACCACTGCCCGGCCTCCCGGACGTACTCCACGTCCCAGAGCTCACAGCCCCGCTCCGCGATGGCGGGGGCCGCCAGCTCCGCCACCAGCTCGGTAATCTTCGACATCGCGCCCTCCCGTCTGGCTGTCTGATAAATTTTGACCAGCGAAAACAAGTCAAGAAAAAGAGTGGACGGAAGTCCACTCTAACAACCAAACCATCTAACCGCCATTATATTAGCACAAAATCGCGGCAATGGCAAGCATTTCTTTGAAAAAAACTGGCCCGAGAGCGGATTTTTTCCCGCCTCAGCGGCCATCCGGACCGCTCCGGCCCTTTTCCGCCGACCGGGAGCCTTTCTTGACTTTGTCCGCCCGTCATGCTACCATGGCCTCACCGCGATCTGACGCTGCCGCCGGAGGCCGGCGGCGGATGGAAGGAGGAACCGCCATGAACAGGGGAAATCCCCGGGCCCTGCTGCCCATTGCCGTCTTTCTGGCGCTGTATCTGGGGCTGGGCGCCGCGCTGGGCTTTTCCAACGTGCCCATCACCATTGTCTTTCTGGCGGCCATTCTGGTGGCCTGTCTGCAAAACCCCCGCCTGTCTCTGGACGAGAAGCTGGAAATCATGGGCCGGGGTGCCGGAGACAAGAACATTCTCACCATGCTGCTGATCTTTCTGGCCGCCGGGGCCTTTGTGGGGGTGGCAGGGCGCAGCAGCGCCGAGAGCGTGGCCTACTGCATGCTCTCCATCATTCCCGCCCGGTTCGCCGTGGCGGTGCTCTTTGTGGTGGCCTGCTTCGTCTCCACCGCCATGGGCACCAGCGTGGGAACCATCACCCTCATCACCCCCATCGCCGTGGCGGTGGCGGATGCCTCCGGCTTTGGCGTCTCCCTGTGCGTTGGCTCCGTGGTGGGGGGCTCCATGTTCGGGGACAACCTCTCCTTTATCTCGGACACCACCATTGCCGCCTGCAACGGCCAGGGCTGCCCCATGAAGGATAAATTCAGAGAGAATTTCGCCATCGCCCTGCCCGCGGCCCTGGTCACCCTGGGGGTGATTCTGGCTCTGAGCTTCCATGTGCCCCTGGCCGGGGCGGTGGACCGTCCCTACAATCTGATACAGATCATCCCCTATATCCTGGTGCTCATCGGCGGCATCGCCGGGATCAATGTGTTTGTAGTGCTGCTGGTGGGCATCGGCTCCGGCGCGGTGATCATGCTTCTCACCGGCCAGGCCACCGCCGGGGCGCTCCTGGCCGGCATGGGAGACGGCGCGGCGGGAATGTTTGAAACCAGCATGGTGGCCGTTCTTGTCTCCGCCATGTGCGCCCTCATCCGGGTCTACGGCGGGTTCGACGCGCTGCTCTTCTGGATTCGCCGGGTGTTCCGGGGCAATCGGGGCGGACAGCTGGGCATGGGCCTGCTGGTGGGGGCCATGGACATCGCCACAGCCAACAACACCGTGGCCATCGTCATGGCCAACCCCATCGCCAAGGAGATGAGCGCCCAGTACGGCATCTCTCCCCGGAAGGCCGCCTCCCTGCTGGACACCTTCTCGTGTATCTTCCAGGGGATCATTCCCTACGGCGCCCAGATGCTGGTGGCCCTGTCCGCGGCAGCGGAACTGGGCCACAGCCTCTCCGCTTTCCAGGTGATGCCCTATCTGCTCTACCCCTATTTCCTGCTTCTCAGCTCCCTGGTCTTCATCTTCCTGGTACCGGGGCGGCGTGGAACGTGAGGCATCTCCCCTTTCCCCCTCCAGGGGGCACGGATCACCGCCGGAACGGCGCGCCGCGGACCTCCGCGTGCCCGGCGAAAGCCGCCTCCCGCGGCGCAGAACAGGGGGAGAGGGCGAACCCTCTCCCCCTGTTGGTGGTCCAATATGTCAGCTATATCTTTCAATAAGTCTAATATAATTGACATCTCAGCCGCAATATGGTATACTGGACCCACAGGAGGGAACGCTATGCGAAATGATCGAATGCGTCTGGCCCGGGCAGAGCGGGGCATGAGCCAGGCGGACCTGGCCGCGGCGGTGGGTGTGACCCGACAGACCATCAGCATGATCGAGTCCGGGAACTACAACCCCACACTGCGCCTGTGTCTGGCCATCTGCCGGTGCCTGGGCAGAACGCTCAACGACCTGTTCTGGGAGGATGAACCATGAAAAAGAGGAAAATCTGGAAGGCCACTGACGACGAGCGGGTACTCTCTGAGAGCGGAAGGATCTACCGGATCGGCTTCTGGGTCCTCTCGGCGGGGATACTGCTGGATGTGCTGATCAAGCTGGCCCTGTATCTGCCGGGATCGCAGCAGACCTGGGGACTCTTCCCCCTGGTGGGGATGGAGGGGGCGATCCTGATCGCGGCGCTTCTGCTCTGCGCCCTGCTGGCGGCGGGCCGGGGGATTCTCACCCTGGGCGCCGACCCGGAGGCTGAGCGCTTCCCCGCCAGGCACTACGCCCTGGTGTCCCTGGGCGTGGGGCTGGGTCTGAGCGTGGTGAGCCTTCTGCTGCGGGCCGCCTTTTATCCCCACTGGGAGTTTGACACCGGGGCTCTGGTGCTGGTGTTCGGCGCGGTGGTTTTCTTTGTCACGGCGGTGACCTTCCTTGTCTGCTTTTCCGCAAGCTATCTCCTTTTCCGTTTGGCCAAACGGCGGCGCGGACGCTGGCGGGACGCGGAGGACGAAACACGGCGGCGGTGAAGTTTCACCGCCGCCGCTCTTGCTTTTTTCCCCCATTTCGTGCATACTGGAGGAGAAAAATAAGGAGGTGTTTCCATGGAGCGCGTCAGCAAGGAAAACTACTATCTGGACATCGCCGAGTCCGTCCTGGAGCGGGCCACCTGCCTCAGGCGGGTGTACGGGGCCATCATCGTCAAGAACGACGAGATCATCTCCACCGGCTACAACGGCGCCCCCCGGGGGCGGAAGAACTGCGTGGATATCGGCTACTGTGCCCGGGAGGCCATGAAGGTGCCCCGGGGGGAGCGGTATGAGCTGTGCCGCAGCGTCCACGCCGAGGCCAACGCCATCATCTCCGCGGCCCGGCGGGACATGGTGGGGGGAACGCTGTACCTGGCGGGAAAGGACGCGGCCACCGGAGAGATCCTCAGCGACGCCACCTCCTGCGCCATGTGCCGCCGCCTCATCATCAACGCGGGACTGGAGAAGGTGGTCATCCGCACCGCCCCCAGGGAATACACCGTGGTCCAGGTGCGGGACTGGGTCTATGAGGACGACACCCTGCCTGAGGCTCCCTATATCGGCTGAGCCGGGGCTCCGCCGCCAACAAAACCGATCCAAGGAGGGAGAAACATGCTGCAAGAACAGACGGTCAACGCCTACATCGCCATCCTGCACGAGGAGCTGCTCCTGGCCACCGGGTGCACGGAACCCATCGCCCTGGCATACTGCGCGGCCAAGGTCCGTCAGGTGCTGGGTGCGGTGCCGGAGGGCCTGAAAATCGAGGTATCCGGCAACATCATGAAAAATGTCAAAAGCGTCATCGTTCCCAACACCGGCGGCCGCAAGGGCATCAAGGCCGCGGTGGCCGCGGGCATCGTGGCCGGGGACGCGGACAAGCTGCTCCAGGTGATCGCCTCTGTGCCCGAGGCGCTGCACGAGGCCATTGCCGCCTATGAGGTCGGCACCCCCATGGAGATCACCTGCCCGGAAACCGCCCATCTGCTGGACATCCGCATCACCGGCTGGGCCGGGGCGGACAGCGCGGTGGTGCGCATCGCCAACAACCACAGCAACATTGTCCACCTTGAGCGGAACGGGGAGATCCTGCTGGAGAAGGGGGACTCCGACTCTCCGGAGGACAGCCTTACAGACAAGAGTTCGCTGAATGTGGCGGACATTCTGGAGTTTGCCGACACGGTGGATGTCTCCCGGGTCAGCGAGCTGCTGGACCGCCAGATCGACTACAACAGCGCCATTGCCCGGGAGGGGCTCAACGGCAGCTGGGGCGCCAACATCGGCAGCGTTCTGCTGGCAAGCTACCCCGGGGATATCAAGGTGGAGGCCCGGGCCTGGGCGGCCGCCGGGTCCGATGCCCGCATGAGCGGGTGCGAGCTGCCGGTGGTGATTCTCTCCGGCTCCGGCAACCAGGGGATCACCGCCTCTCTGCCCGTGATCCGGTACGCCGAACACCTGGGCGTCAGCCGGGAGAAACTCTATCGGGCGCTGTTGGTGAGCGATCTGGTGACGATCCACCAGAAGTCCGGCATCGGCCGGCTCAGCGCCTACTGCGGCGCTGTCAGCGCCGGCGTGGGGGCCGGAGCGGGCATCGCCTATCTGCTGGACGGCAGCTACACCGCCATCGCCCACACCATCGTCAACGCCATCGCCATCATCTCCGGCACTATCTGCGACGGGGCCAAGCCCTCCTGCGCGGCCAAGATCGCCGCCAGCGTGGACGCGGGCATCCTGGGCTACTGCATGTTCTGCCAGGGGCAGGAGTTCAAATCCGGCGACGGCATTGTCACCAAGGGCGTGGACAACACCATCGCCAATGTGGGCATCCTGGCCCGGGAGGGGATGCACCAGACCGACCGGACCATTCTGCACATTATGACCGACCGCTGCCAGTAAGCGGCATCCAAAGCCGACGGGCCGTCCGGGCTGCCCCGGGCGGCCCGTCGGCTTTGGGCGGAAAATGAAGCGCAGCCAGCGTTCCCCACCTTGCGCGGGCGGGGGCGGTGTGCTATACTCAAACAAGCAAGCAGCGAGAAAAGGAGGCGGCCCCTATGAACATCGGCGGCGTGGAAATTTCGTCAAAACTGGCCCTGGCGCCCATGGCCGGGGTCACCGACAACGCTTTCCGCCAGATCTGCAGCGAACTGGGGGCGGGCCTCACCTATACGGAGCTGGTCAGCTCCAAGGCCCTGTGCTATCAGGACAAGAAGAGCCGGGAGCTGCTGCAGCTCTTCCCGGGGGAGTACCCCTGCTGCGCCCAGATCTTCGGCAGCGACGCGCAGTGCATGGCCGAGGCCGCCCAGATCGCCGCCCAGGTCAGCGGCGCCAGCTTCATCGACATCAACATGGGCTGCCCGGTGGGAAAAGTGGTGAAAAGCGGCGACGGCTCCGCCCTCATGCGGGACCCGGAGAAGGCCGCCCGCATTGCTGAGGCGGTGGTGAAGGCAAGTCCTGTTCCGGTGACCGTGAAGATGCGCCGGGGCTGGGACAAGGGCAGCATCAACGCCGTGGAGCTCTCGAAGATGCTGGAGCAGGTGGGCGTGGCGGCCATCGCCGTCCACGGCCGCACCCGCATGCAGATGTACGCCGGCCAGGCCGACTGGACCACCATCCGGGAGGTGAAGGAGGCGGTGCGCGTCCCGGTCATCGCCAACGGGGACATCTTCTCCTGGGAGGACGTGCTGCGGATTTTGAAATTCACCGGCGCGGATATGGCCATGGTAGGCCGGGGGGTGTTCGGCAACCCCTGGATCTTCCAGCAGGCCCGGGCCGCCCTGGCCGGGGAGAGCGTGCCGGAGCGGCCGGCTCTAAGCGAGCGGTGTGACCTGGTGGTGCGGCAGATCGAGCTGGCGGCCCCGCGCCGGGGGGCGCGTCTGGCCCCGCTGGAGGCCCGGCGGCACTACGCCTGGTATCTCAAGGGCGTGGCCCACGCCTCCTATTAGACGGAACAGATTGTACACATGGAGACTCTGGAGGACCTCGACCGGGTCACCGCGGGGATCAAGAGGGATCTGCATGACTGAACAGGAATTGGTCCGCTCCGCCCAGCGGGGGAGCGAGGACGCCTTTGAGGCGCTGGGCCGCGCCTATGAAAAGCGGATATATCACCTGGCGCTGCGGATGTGCGGCAACGCTGAGGAC
>CALXDE010000169.1 GCA_944386965.1 uncultured Oscillospiraceae bacterium | reverse complement strand
ATCTGGCACACACCACACAGGACGGCCGAGCACAGACCGTCTTAGAGCACCTGGAGGGCACGGCCGGGCGCTGTGCCGCCTCCGCCGCCGCCTTCGGCGCGGAGGAACAGGGCAGGGAAGCGGGGCTGGCCCACGACCTGGGGAAATACTCCGGCGCGTTCCAGCGGCGGCTGCTGGAAGGCGGCCCCAGGGTGGACCACGCCACCGCCGGGGCCTTTGAATGTCTGAAGCTGGGGCAGCCCTTCGCCGCCTTTGCCGTGGCGGGGCACCACGGCGGCCTGCCCGACGGCGGCGGCCGGGGGGACGGGCCGGAGGCCGGCACCTTTTGGGGCCGCATGAACCGGGCGGCCCAGGGGAAGCTGGATAACTACAGCGCCTGGACGCGGGAGCTGTCCCTGCCGGCCGCCGCCGTGCCGGGCTTCCTGGAAAAGGACAAGCTCGCCGGTATGTTCTTCACCCGGATGCTGTTCTCCTGCCTGGTGGACGCGGACTACACCGACACCGGGGAATTCATGGACGGGCAGAGCCGCGGCTTCGGAGGGGCGGCGTCCATGGAGCTGCTGTGGGAGCGCCTCCGGGCATACATATCCGGCTGGTTCCCGCCCAAGGGGGAGCTGAACGCCCGGCGCTGCGCCATCCTGGAGCGGTGTATCCGGGAGGGGGAGCGCCGCGCCCCCGGCCTGTCCACCCTGACGGTGCCCACCGGCGGCGGCAAGACGGTGGCCTCCCTGGCCTTCGCCCTGGCCCAGGCGAAGGCCCAGGGCATGGAGCGGGTGGTGTACGTCATCCCGTACACCTCCATCATCGAGCAGACCGCCGACACCTTCCGGAGGATCCTGGGGCCGGAGAACGTGCTGGAGCACCACTCCGGCATCCTGTTCGACCCGGAGCAGGACGGGGAGCTCACTCCGGAGGCGGAACGACTGGTCCGGGCCACCGAGACCTGGGACATGCCGGTGGTGGTGACCACGGCGGTGCAATTCTTCGAGTCCCTGTTCTCCCACAAGCCCTCCCAGTGCCGCAAGCTCCACCGCCTGGCCAAAAGCGTCATCATCTTCGACGAGGCCCAGATGCTGCCCCTCCCCTATCTGCGGCCCTGCGTCTGGGTCATGGCCCAGCTGGTGGAGCACTGCGGCGCCTCCGCCGTGCTGTGCACCGCCACCCAGCCCGCCCTGGGTCCCCTGTTCCGGGAGTTTGCTCCGGAGCTGCCCATGGAGGAGCTGTGCCCCATGGCGGCGGAGGATTGGGACGCCTTCCGCCGGGTGACCTTCCGCCGGGCGGGGAAGCTGACCTGGGACGAGCTGGCCGGACAGCTCCAAGAACACAAACAGGTCCTGTGCGTGGTGAACCGCCGGAAAACGGCCCAGGCGGTCTTCCTCAAACTCACCGGCGAGGGGAATTTCCACCTGTCCACCCTGATGTGCCCCGCCCACCGCAAGGCGGTGCTGGCGGAGATCCGCCGGCGGCTGGATGAGGGCCTGCCCTGCCGGGTGGTGTCCACCTCCCTCATCGAGGCGGGGGTGGACGTGGACTTCCCGGCGGTATACCGGGAGGAGGCCGGGCTGGACTCCGTGCTCCAGGCCGCCGGCCGGTGCAACCGGGAGGGGCGGCGGGCCCCGGAGGAGAGCATCGTCATCATGTTCCAGGGGGAGGACAGGCCGCCCCAGCTGTTCGCCACCGCCATCGGCGCAGGGCATACGGTGCTGGACCGGTTCGAGGACATCGCCTCCCGGGAGGCGGTCCACGCCTATTTCAGCGCGCTGCTGGACCTGAAGGGACGGGAGGCCCAGGACGCCCGCCATATCCTGTCCCTGATGGAGAACGAGCTCTTTCCCTTCCGCACGGTGGCCGAGCGCTTTCGCCTCATCGACAGCCCCACCGTCACCGTATACGTCCCCCGGGGCGAGGGGGCGGAGCTGCTCGCCCGCCTGCGCGCCGGGGAGCACAGCAGGAGCCTGTACCGACGGCTGGGACAGTATGGCGTTTCGGTCTATGAGCGGCACTTCCAGGCCCTGGACCGGGCCGGCGCGCTGGACCGTCTGGAGGATGGGTCCCCCGTGCTGAACGACCTGCGGCTCTACGACGAGGCCACCGGACTGAGCCTGGAGGCGGAGGGGGGCCAGGGGCTGTTCCTTTAAGCGGACTTCCAAACGCAAGGGTGAATTTACAGAAGCATCCACATGTGATATGCTTTATACGATGATATTTCAAAGAGGAAAGGAGTGAACGCCCATGGCCATCTCTCTGGAGGTCTGGGGGGATTACGCCCTCTTCACCCGTCCCGAGATGAAGGTGGAGCGGGTGAGCTACGACGTGATGACCCCGTCGGCGGCCCGGGGGCTGGTGGAGGCCATCTACTGGCACCCCGGTCTGAAATGGACCATCGACCGCATCCATGTCTGCGCCCCCATCCGCTTCACCAACCTGCGGCGCAATGAGGTGAAGTCCACCGTCAACGCCCGCACGGCCCGGACGGTGATGGAGCGGGGCAAGGGGGAGCTCTACCTGTGCACCGGCGACGACATCCAGCAGCGGGCCGCCCTGCTGCTGCGGGATGTGCGCTACGTCATCGAGGCCCACTTCGACATGACGGACAGGGCCGCCCCCGGCGACAACCCGGGCAAATTCCAGGACATCGTCAAACGGCGCATCCAGCGGGGGCAGTTCTACCACCAGCCCTGCTTCGGCTGCCGGGAGTTTCCCGCCCAGTTCAAGTGGTGCGAGGCCCTGCCCCCCTGCCCTGACGAGCTGAGGGGCACCCGGGACCTGGGCTGGATGCTGTATGACCTGGACTACTCGGACCCGGAGGACATCCGGCCCCTGTTCTTCCGCGGGAGGCTGGAAAACGGTGTGCTGAACGTTCCGGGCCGGAACAGTGGGGAGGTGAGAGGATGATCCTACAGGCGCTGACTGAGTACTATGAAACGCTTTTGACCCTTCCGTCTAACAAGCCAAAACCGCCCCGTTTCGGCTGGAGCCAGGCAAATGTACGATTTGCTGTTTCTATCGATCTCTCCGGGGCTTTAAAAGAGATCATTCTTCTGGAAAACGACACAAATAAAAAAGGGCGGCCCACAACAGTCCCAATGCAGTTGAAGCGCTCCGGGACAAAACCGCCACCCTATTTCTTATGTGACACCGCTACATACGTTCTTGGTATCGATACGGGCGAGATAACTGCACGTTCCAAAAACTATTTTTCTGCGTTTCGCACTTATAACAAACGCATACTTTCTCGTATCGATTGTCCAGAAGCCCGTGCCGTCATCAACTTCTTAGACAACTGGGACATTGAGTCTGCGCTTAGCGACCCCATCGTCCAAGATGCCCTTCCATATGACTTAGGAAAAGGAAATCTCGCTTTTTACATTTCAGAAACATCTGCATGGGTGTTAGATGTTCCAGAGATCCAGGCCGGTTGGGATGCGTATTATCAAGAGGCCAGTTCTCGGGGAGATCTCGGTACTTGCCTTGTCACGGGAAAGGATGCTCCCATCGCTCGCATCCACAACAGCGTAAAAGGGATCTACGCATCCTCCCTTTCACCTAACGGCTGGACGCTGGTCGGCTTTGATAAAGGAAGCCCGGCTTTTTCATCCTATGGGAAAGAACAAGGATACAATGCACCGACCAGCGAATATGCCGCCTTCGCCTACACCGCCGCCCTCAACCACCTCCTTTCCGACCGGGAGCACGTCTACCGGGTGGGCGACGCCACGGTGGTATGCTGGGCCAGAGGCGGTGGGGACCTGTACCAGTCCTTCTTCGGTTGCGCCGCCTTCGGGCAGGGGGAGCCCGCCTACGAGGAGAGCGAGCTGCGGAGCATGGTGAAGCAGCTCTGCCGGGGAGAAG